>JAKOVL010000148.1 GCA_029782095.1 Bacillota bacterium
AGTTACACAACAGACCGCGCAAAAATTTGCCCGGGCCAAGCAGTTGCACCGGCTTGATGTGAAACTGGGGCAGGTTGACGCAAGCCTGAACCTTTGCCGTGCTGAGCTTAAAAAACCGCGCGTGGTCCACCTGGAGCGGGTTGTGGCCATAACGGAAAAAATCGAAACGCAAACAAGCCGGCTTGAAATCATTGAACACGATGCCAAGGTGCTCCGGATCCTCGATTCAAACCGTGAAAAGGCAATCGGCATTATTCAAGATTACGAAAAGCGGATCCCGGAGCTGCAGCGAGAGTATAAAGCGGTGCTTATTCAGGCCGGCATCTGCCCGACTTGCGGGCAGCAAATTCAAGAAACCTGCTTAAAGGAGGTTGTATAAGATGGCTACCGTAACCGAACGGCTGGAATTCTTGAAAGCCGAGATTGAGAAAGGCAAGACCGAAAAAACCCGCGCCGAGGCAAATTTAGAAAGCCTTGAAAAGCAGCGGGCGGAGATTGAGGCGGAGCTTAAGGAGTTGGGCGTTAAGCCGGAAGAGTTGGACAGTGAGATTGAACGGCTTAAAGGCGAAATTGAGGCCGGTTTAAGTGAGGCGGAGAGGTTGCTGCAGAACGGGGAACAGGAGCAGGAGAGAGTGGCTTTTTAAAGACCAGGGCCGTTAGAAAGGAGGTTTCGGAATCGTGGCTTTAACCTTAGAGAATCTCGAATCCAATCTCGCCGCACTCCGCACCCGCCACTCCCAGGCCCAGGGCCAGCGTGATCTGCTCATTTCTCAACGCCGCGAAAAGGAAAGTGAACTCTCCGCGGCCCGACAGGATATTGAGTTGTGGCGTGATGTGCAAATCTTGCTCTCTAAAGCATCGGAATTTGCCCGCCAGCAGCTAAAAACCAGAATCGAGCAGACCGTTACCGCCGCCCTGGCCGCTATATTTAACGACAGCACAATGAAGTTTGAAATTGAGATGTCAACAATCGGCGGCAAGCCCGCTGCCGACTGGCGGGTGGTGAGCTGCTACAAAATTCCCGCTAAAGCGGGGGATGAGGACGTAAAGTTAAGCGCTTACACCGTCATCGCCAGCCCCGAAGACGCCAAGGGCGGGGGCGTGACGGACGTGGTATCCCTGGCGCTAAGACTGGCGCTTTTGGAGCTTAGCAGGCCAAGACCCGGCGGGCCGGTGTTGTTAGATGAGGTTGGCAAGCACGTTTCGGCAGAATACGTGGCTAATGTGGCTGAGTTTCTGAGACAGTATGCTGCGCAAACGGGGCGTCAGGTTATCCTTGTTACGCACCAGCAGGGGCTA
>JAKOVL010000149.1 GCA_029782095.1 Bacillota bacterium
CCGGCCTCAATTTCGCCTTTAAGCCGTTCAATCTCACTGTCCAACTCTTCCGGCTTAACGCCCAACTCCTTAAGCTCAGCCTCAATCTCCGCCCGCTGCTTTTCAAGGCTTTCCAAATTGGCTTCAGCCCGGGCCCTTTCGGTCTTGCCCTGTTCTATCTGCCGTTTTAAGTTTTCCAGCCGTTCAGTTACGGTAGCCATCTTATACAACCTCCTTTAAGCAGGTTTCTTGAATTTGCTGCCCGCAAGTCGGGCAGATGCCGGCCTGAATAAGCACCGCTTTATACTCTCGCTGCAGCTCCGGGATCCGCTTTTCGTAATCTTGAATAATGCCGATTGCCTTTTCACGGTTTGAATCGAGGATCCGGAGCACCTTGGAGTCGTGTTCAATGATTTCAAGCCGGTTAATTTGGGTTGCGATTTTTTCCGTTATGGCCACAACCCGCTCCAGGTGGACCACGCGCGGTTTTTTAAGCTCAGCACGGCAAAGGTTCAGGCTTGCGTCAACCTGCCCCAGTTTCACATCAAGCCGGTGCAACTGCTTGGCCCGGGCAAATTTTTGCGCGGTCTGTTGTGTAACTTTTTCCGCTGCTTCCAGCCCGCGCAGCTTGTAAATCGTCTCCTGGGCTTCTTCGATGCCATATTGAATGTCCGTCAGCTTCATGCCCAGGGTTTTCAATGTTTTGCAGCGGACCGCAGCTGCCTCCGCCTCTTTAACGGCGACCTCAACCCTCGGCAGCACCGCCCACAGTTCCAGGATTTTTTGCGCAGCGTTCATTTCAGCCTGAATTCGCAGCAACTCACTCCGCTTTTCCTCTAACGTGACCAGCAGTTCTCTCTGCTCTTTAATCCGGGCCGCCAGATTTTCCAGGGCTGCGATCTTCTCTGCCAGCTTCTCAATCCACGCATACTCCCCGATCCGCTTTTCCAGCTCCTCAATCTCACTAGCCAGCCGTTTTTCATCCTGGCCGCGGCGATACAAGTCTTTTCCCACGCCGGCGCCGGCCACGTCGATTTCCTCGGTCCCGGCCAGTTTGCC
>JAKOVL010000182.1 GCA_029782095.1 Bacillota bacterium
CATTCAATCCTTACCGCAGTGGACCCGGCCATAGAGTATGATTTCAACGGGCTGGCCATCCCCGCAGCAGCAATAATGGAGCATGGCGGCACGTACGAAGACCTGGTTCGCGCCGCTGCAGCTATTACCGGCCTTAAGCCCCAGTTTTATATCGATCTAAATATTCACGGCTTCATCGAAATGGTGGAGATGCTCGGGGGAATTGATCAAAATGTATACAGAACCCTGGCTGATACGGGAACCCGGGCGGCAATAAATGCAGGGGCCTTGGACGGGACAGCGCTCTTGAGCCTGCTAAAGGATCCGGAAGTTAACGTTAAGGACAAGGAAAACCTGATCATCGCGCTGCTGATGACGGCCAGGGATATCCAGCACACCACCCTCGGTTTGAACCTGCTGTGGACCGGGTATCACAATATCAAAACCAGCCTGGGGCTGGGCGACCTGTTGGAAATACGCCGCGTTACCCAGGAAATCTCGCCGACCCGGGTTATTTTAAGGGAAATCAGGGCCCCCGGACGGTAGCAGCCGGTTCTACCTCTCTGCGTTAAATTTATCAGCAATTATACCCCGCAATGGCGGCCAGGCCGGTTCTCCGGGTTGAGAAGATCGTGCTGAAATGATAAGATAAAGCGGGAACGCTAACTGTTTTTTTCAAGATTTTTTATAAATTTCTGATAGTTAGGAGGCTATGTGATGAGAAAAACAGATACCCTAGACGGCAATACCGCAGCAGCACATGTGGCGTATGCGTTAAGCGATGTTGCCGCCATTTATCCAATCACCCCTTCTTCACCGATGGCAGAAATATGTGATGACTGGGCCGCCTACGGCAAAAAAAATATTTTTGGGCAGGTTATGAAAATTACAACCATGCAATCGGAAGCAGGCGCGGCAGGAGCGGTGCACGGCTCCCTGGTAACCGGGGCTCTGACAACAACCTTTACCGCTTCCCAGGGTCTGCTGCTGATGATCCCCAACATGTATAAAATTTCGGGTGAGCTGCTGCCGACCGTATTTCATGTTTCGGCCCGCGCCCTTTCCACCCATGCCCTCTCCATATTCGGGGACCATTCCGATGTGATGGCCGCCCGGCAAACCGGCTTTGCCATGCTGGCTTCGGCTTCCGTCCAGGAAGTAATGGACCTGGGACTGGCTGCTCACCTGAGTACGCTTAAAGCGCGCGTCCCGTTCATTCACTTTTTTGATGGCTTCCGCACCTCTCATGAAGTTCAGAAGATTGAAGTGATCGATTATGAAGATATCAAAAAGGTGGTTGATTGGGAAGCCATTGCCGCTTTCAGGCGGAGAGCCTTAAATCCCATGCGCCCACACCAGCGGGGTACCGCCCAGAACCCGGACATTTACTTCCAGAATCGCGAAGCGGCCAATAAATTCTACCTTGCTGTGCCGGGCATTGTGGAGCAGGTCTTGGAGCAAATCTATCAAATCACCGGAAGGCGCTATAACCTCTTTGATTATGCCGGGGCCCCTGACGCAGAAGACGTTATCGTCTGCATGGGCTCTGCCTGTGACACCGTGGAAGAAACGGTCAATTACCTCAACCGCCAGGGTGCCAAAGTGGGCCTGGTCAAGGTGAGGCTCTTCCGCCCGTTTTCTACAGAGCACTTTATGGCGGCGCTGCCTGAAACCTGCCGGCGTATTGCTGTCCTTGACCGGACCAAGGAGCCGGGAGCGCCGGGCGAGCCGCTTTACCAGGACGTCTGCACAGCCCTGCTGGAGCAGCAGCGCAGGATCACAGTTGTCGGTGGACGCTACGGCCTGGGCTCCAAAGAGTTCACACCTTCCATGGTTGTAGCGGTATTTGACAATCTCAAGGCAGAACAGCCTAAAAAACATTTTACCGTGGGCATTATCGACGATGTCAGCCATACTTCCCTGGAAGTGAAGGAAACTGTGGATACCAGCCCGGAAGGCGTATATCGCTGCAAATTCTATGGGCTCGGATCTGACGGTACCGTGGGGGCCAATAAGAACAGCATTATCATCATCGGCAACAATACCGATCTTTATGCCCAGGGCTACTTTGTCTACGACTCCAAGAAATCCGGTGGCATTACCGTATCACACCTGCGCTTCGGCCCGAAGCCCATTCAATCACCTTACCTGATCGATCAGCCGGACTTCGTGGCCTGTCATAACCCGTCGTATGTCACCCGCTATGACATGCTGGAGGGGATTAAAGAGGGAGGCATTTTCCTGCTCAATTCCAGCTGGAGTGCGGCAGAGATGGAGCATCGCCTTCCGGCGTCGATGAAGCGAACCATTGCCCGCAAAAAAATTAAGTTTTATAACATCGATGCGATTAAAATTGCAGCCGAGCTGGGGCTGGGCAGCCGGATCAATATCATCATGCAGTCCGCCTTCTTTGAGGTAACCGGGGTTATTGACAGAAAGCTGGCATTTGAGCAAATCGAAAAAATGATTAACAAATCCTACGGTAAAAAAGGTGCCAAAATTGTAGAGAAAAACGTAGCCGCAATGAAAAAGGGAGTGGAAGCCCTTGAAGAAATAAACTATCCGGCCGCGTGGGCGGAGGCAACCGAAGGAGCGGTTTTTACCCCCGAAGATGCTCCGGAAAAAGTGAGGAAAGTAATCTACCCGATGCTCGAACTGAAGGGCGATGAACTGCCGGTCAGCGCTTTCAACCCGGATGGCACGGTCGATACCGGCACTACCCGGTACGAGAAGCGGGGCATCGCTGTAAATGTCCCTGTATGGGTTCCGGAACACTGCATCCAGTGCAACCAGTGCTCCTTTGTCTGTCCCCATGCTGCCATTCGGCCTTACCTGGCCCGGCCCGAAGACCTGGCCGAAGCGCCGCAGAGTTTTGAGACGAAAAAGGCCATCGGCAAAGAGCTGGCCGGATTCAATTATCGCATCCAGGTATCACCCCTGGATTGCACAGGCTGCGGCAATTGTGCCGACATCTGTCCGGCCAAGCAGCCTGCCCTGGAGATGAAACCCCTGGATGAGGTAAGAGAGGTTGAGGACGCCAATTTCCGCTTCGCGGAAAAACTGCCTGAAGTTAAAGCCAACGTCCCCATGCATACAGTGAAGGGAAGCCAGTTCCGCAAACCGCTGTTCGAATATTCGGGAGCCTGCGCTGGTTGTGGGGAAACACCGTATATCAAGGTGATCACCCAGCTGTTCGGTGAAAGAATGCTCATTGCCAACGCCACAGGTTGTTCTTCTATCTACGGCGGCAACGCCCCCACAGTGCCTTATAGCTTCAACAGCAAGGGGCGCGGCCCGGCATGGGCCAGTTCCCTTTTTGAAGACAACGCGGAGTACGGCTACGGGTTCTATCTCGGGGTGGCCCAGCAGCGCGACCGGCTGGTGGAACTGATACAAAAGTCCCTTGAGCAGGAACTGCCTGAAGCTCTGCGGCAGGAATTTCAAAACTGGCTGGAAGTTAAAGACCAGGGAGAAGCTTCCCTGGAGGCGGCTGACCGGATCGCTCCGCTCTTAGAAAAAGCGGTTACAGAAGCGAAGGGAGAAACCAGGGCACTGCTGGAGCAGATCCTGGAAGGGGCGGACCTTCTGCCGAAGCGCTCGATCTGGATTATCGGCGGAGATGGATGGGCCTACGATATCGGTTACGGAGGGCTGGATCATGTCATCTCCACCGGAGCAGACGTAAACATCCTGGTGCTGGATACCGAAGTATATTCCAATACGGGTGGACAATCATCCAAAGCGACGCCAACCGCAGCCATCGCCAGGTTTGCGGCGGCAGGGAAAGAAACGCGTAAAAAAGACCTGGGCATGATGGCTATGGTCTACGGCAGCGTATATGTCGCCTCCGTAAGCATGGGAGCAAATAAAAATCAGCTCATGAAAGCGCTGGTGGAGGCTGAAAGCTATCCCGGGCCATCACTGATCCTGGCCTATTCACCCTGCATCAATCATGGCATCAATATGGGCCTGAGCCAGCGGGAAGGAAAGCTGGCGGTGGAGAGCGGCTACTGGCCCCTTTACCGCTATAATCCTCTTCTGGCCGCGGAAGGGAAAAATCCCTTTATCCTGGATTCCAAGGAGCCGACAGTAGAGCTGCGCAACTTTATGATGAACGAGGTGCGCTTCCGCGCCTTGCTGAATGAATTCCCGGATAGAGCCGAGAATCTGTTCCAAAAGGCGGAGCAGGACGCCAAAGAACGGCTGGAATTCTATCGCAGAATGGCCCAGCTCAAAGAATAAAGTCAACAAAAGCTGCGGGGGCGGCTGTGGCCGCCCCCGTTTTTGATCACCTGGACTGGAACAGCCGCCGCTACCTGCCGCCCGGTTCCTTGGCCATTAAAAGTATCTCCTCTAAAGAAAGGCGCGGGCGGGGCGGCGGCGCTTCAGCAGGATAGCCCACCGGCAGCAGCGCCACTACTTCGATTTCGGGCGGCAGCCCCAAGGCTTCCTTAACCCGGGCCGGGTTAAACAGGCGGACCCAGCAACTGCCCAGGCCTAGGGCCGCGGCCTGTAAAACCATATGTTCCACGGCTATGCCCAAATCCAGGTAGGCCGAAGCAGGGATAACCACATCCTCAATTTTTTCCGGCAGCTTGCGGTTGTAAATATAGCCGGCGGCTTCACGGGAAACCACTCCGGCATCGACCAGTTCACCCATGCGCTGTTTTACAACTTTGCTGACAAAAGCACTCTTGTCCAGGCAGCAGACAAACACAGCAGGCGCTGCCGTGACAAAGGGCTGGACCACTGCCCCGGAAATTTTCTCCCGCTCCTCCTTCTCCGTTAGCAGCACAAAACGCCAGGGCTGCCGGTTTGTGCCTGACGGCGCCAGCCGGGCCCCCTCTAGGATTAAAGCCAGGTCTTCCGGCGGAACAGGGCGATCCTGATACTTGCGAATGGAGCGACGGTTCATGATTACTTCATGCAGTTTCATCATTTTCATCCTTCCTCGCCTGGATTGTGGCAGCCATCTTCGGCATACAGAGATTATGATCTCCCCAGAACCCTAACGCGGCGCAGCCTCTGCAAAAAGCCGCCGCGCATTTTTTTTAGCACCGGGCCGGAAAGGGATTGCCGGCAGGCCTCGTAGCCCCGCTCAATCAGCAAAGGACCCTGGCTCAGGTCCCAGGCCGAGATATCATTAAGGGCCGGCTTTACTAATATATCGGCATAGCTATGGCAGGCCCGCCGCTGATTCCACTGAATAATCTCGTAGGCTTGGATCAATACTTCAAAAATATTTTGTGGTGCTTCCGTCAACTTTTTTTCCGCAGCGTTGACATCCACTGCGACAACCATGTCCATGCCTTTTTCTTTCAAAAGCCTGGCCGGGACATTGTTGAGCACACCCCCGTCAACCAAAAGCTGACCGTTTATTTTCACCGGAGTAAAAATTCCGGGAATGGCGCAGCTGGCCCGGATGGCAAGGGCCACCGGGCCGCTGTCAAAAACCACCTCTTTGCCCTTGATCAGATCTACCGCATTGATGAGAAGCGGTACCTTTAGTTCGGAAAAAGTAATATTGCCAATATAGCTTTTGATCAATTTTTCCAGCAAAGTTGAGTCAACCAGTCCGAAGCGCGGCAGGGTCAGCTTAAAAAGATCTTTCCAGGAAAAAGAGAGGGCGATCTTTTCCAAATTGTCCAGGGGAATACCGGCACAATAAAGGCCGGCCATAATACTCCCTGCACTGGTACCGGCCAGGCACGAAAGCTTTATTTGCTGCTCCTCCAGGTATTTTAAAACACCGATATGGGCTATGCCCCGGGCTACGCCGCCACTCAAGGCCAGGCCAATTTTCATTGCTAGCGGACCCTTTCACACCTGTTTGCTGGAACCCTATTCTATATTTTGCGCAAAAATTCCTTCCAACACTAACCAGGTAGATGTGGTCCCTGAGAACTAAATTTCCAGGTCAAGCAGGTTGCAGACATGCTCAATACGATTACAAACGCTCACTTTATCAGAACCGGCAAAAAGCAAGCCCACGGCCTGGTTTCTGCCATTAACCAGCAGAGAGCCGCTGTCGCCCGGGCGGGATATGGCGGTGGTAATCAATTGATCCACAAAAAAAACCTGCTCACCTGGGGCCATGGTAATAAAAAGGCTGACATCCTCCGCTATCACCTTCCCCCTGACCAGGCCGCTGGTCCGGCCGCTGAAGGCAACCTTGTGGCCTACAGAAATCTTGGCAGTGCCCCTTACGGTTCCTAATCCCAGTATCTGTTCGCTCAGGTCGACTTCATTCAGCGGCTCCGCCACCGCGGCATCAACCAGGTTGCCCTGCTCATTGGCCCTTTGCAGGCTGACCCGGTACTGCGGCGCAAAAAGAGAAATGACTTTATTTAACACATTTTCCCACATCCCCGCCGTGGCGCACTGTGAATGCTGGTACGTTCTGAGCAAGGGCACAAATCGCTTTAACGTAGCAATGGTATCCCGGTTTTTGCTGCCTCCGTCGTATGCTCCCGGCTGTAAAATCGCGTCTCCCACAGCTGCTCGACCATCATTACCCGAGCTGGAATTGGCCAAAACATGATTATTGGAAAGAATCAAGGGCTGGCCGGTTTTTTTATCTTTAACCACCGCACCCAGCGTCCCTGCGGTAACGCGGTAGTGGCCTATGCTGACACCCCCGGGCGCGGGGCGGTAGCGCTGGAAGCGGTTCATCGAACCGCCTGCCCGGAGAGGCGGCTGTTCTTCCTCTTCTTCTTCCAGAAAGCGAACTTCTCCCACTTCAAGAACATCTACCACCTGGCCCCTTAAGGAGCGCGGCACCAGTGCATCGCCTGACAATTCATCCCTTGGCTTTTTTTCCGTTACCAGGACTACTATGGCCTCGTCGCCGGTTGTCCGGCCGTCCTTATGGCGGTAACCCTTGCCCACACCGATAACATTAGGCTTGCTCAATAAATCCTGCCTGCACTTCTTGCTGAGCTTTATTTTGTTCTTCATGGTCCAACCCTCACTTTCAGCAATATCCTGGTAATTCAGACTATGCACAAGCAGGATTTTCTGTTCATCGTATTTAATTAGGCGCCCGGCTGCGTTTCCGGGCGCCTAAACTTCTTAGAACTCTACCAGGGTCTCAACCTCCCGGGACACCACCTGGGCCCTTACCGCCTCAGTCAAAGCGCCCCCGGAAGTTCTGAATAAATCCCGCTCCAGAATATTGGTCATCACGGCCTCCACCTCCGCTGCCTGCAAGTCTTCGCGGGCGTCGGCAACAGATACAGTGACATTCCGGCCGTCCATGTTGCGAAAAACCATTTGCAAAGTCCGGCTCATTTCCACCCTCCTTTCATCAAAGGTTTAAGGAATTAGCTTTAAATGCTAAACCTCTTCCTCCAGCTCCAACTCGTCTACCCGGCGGATTACATCCAGAGCGTGCTCCTGCAGCGAGGCCAGCTCTACTCCGGTGTCATAAAGATCCTGATTGTCGGCTGTGGGGGCTATGTTGGCATAAGAACGGGTTCGGATAATGGGATTTCCGCTGCCATCAAAACCCAGCCTTAAGCGGAGCTGCAGCCGGGTGTTCAGGTGAGTTGCTGTCACCGGCATATCGTCACCTCCTCTCCCGTCGGTTTAAGGCTACTATAAATAAATCTGGCCCTTCGGCAAAATGGCTACCGGCCCATACCCACCCTGCCAGCGAAGCATAGCTGCTTCCGCCGCTTTATTAGTCATCAGAAAAAAAGTACTATTAACGAGAAAATAGGCAGACAACTGCCAATTAGGACATATTTAATCACTTTTTTTTGTCTTTGGCATTTTCAATCAGATGTGATATATTTGAATGGGTAAAGGAATTTATGCATAAACGTTCAATCCCTCGCGGGCAAGTAAAATTTTTCAAGGAGGATTATCAAATGCAGTTTCAGGGTGTAACCATTGCTATCCCCAGGGAAATTATGCCCGGGGAAAGAAGAGTGGCCGCGACTCCGGAAACAGTAAACCTGCTGATCAAGCAGGGCGCCAAGGTAGTAATTGAAGCCGGCGCCGGCATTGGCTCTTTTATTGAGGACAGTGATTATAGCCGGGCCGGCGCCATAATTATGGACGACCGCGCTGAACTTTTTAAACAAGGTGACATCCTGTTAAAAGTGAAAGAACCGCTTTACTGCAAAGACCTTGACATGCATGAGGCCGAGTTAATTCCGGATGGAAGAACGCTGATATGTTTTTTACACCCTGCCAATCGGGCCAACCACGAAACTGTGCGCATCCTGTCCCGCAAGAAAATAACCAGCTTTACCCTGGACGGCATTCCACGAATATCTGCAGCTCAAAGAATGGACGCTCTGACCACCATGAGTACAATTGCCGGCTACAAAGCGGTGATCATCGCCGCCAACCGCTTGCTGCGCTTTATCCCCATGATGCCCACTTCGTTGGGAGTGATTCAACCGGCCAAGATTATAGTGATCGGTGTGGGGGTAGCCGGCCTGCAGGCCATCGCTACAGCCAAGCGGCTGGGTGCCAAAGTAAAAGCCCTGGATATCAGGCCGGAAGCCAGGGAGCAGGCGCTAAGTCTTGGAGCAGAGCTGATACCTTTTGATATTCCAGCGGAACTGGCCGTCGGTAAGGGAGGCTATGCCCGGCGCCTGCCTGAAGAATGGTACCGCAAAGAGCGTGAAGCACTCCAACCCCATCTTCAGGACTGTGATGCCGCGATCCTTACGGCCCTGGTGCCCGGTGAAGAGGCACCGCTGCTTATCAATGAAGAAATGGTTAAAACCATGAAAAAAGGATCATGCATCGTCGACATCGCTATTGATCAGGGCGGCAACTGCGCCCTCACCCGAAGCGGCGAAGAATATACCTATGAAGGGGTAACCATCAGTGGAATCGCCAATATACCGGCCAGCCTGGCCATTGATGCAACGTGGATGTTTGCCCAGAACGTGCTGCATTTTTTAAGCCACGTGGTCCGTGAAGGTAAAATTATAACAGATACCTCGGATCCAATTATCGGCGGAACCCTGGTGACCAAGGACAACCAGATTGTGCATAGGGGAACACTCCTGGCGATGAACCTGGACCCAGAAAACGCCTAAATCAAGCTACTGACGCAAGTAAGGAGGTCAGATGACTATGGCTGCTGCCCTGCTCTTATTCCTGGTCGCTGCAGCGATTTTGGGCTACCGGATCATCTCGGCGGTGCCGCCCATGTTGCACACACCCCTGATGTCGAGCATGAATGCCCTTTCAGGAATTACCGTTTTGGGGGCGCTGGCTGTATTCTCGACAGCAACCACCGCTCCGCTCAAAGCGCTTTCCGGAGCGGCCCTTATCCTGGCCATGCTCAACGTGGCGGGCGGATATTGGGTTACAGAGCGGATGCTCGGTTTTTTTAAAGGCAAAGAAAGCTCCCCGGAAAAGGAGAAAGTATAAATGGCGGTAACAATCATCATTTCGGCTGTGCTAATCGTAGGGTTTTTAGCGGGCCTGCGGTTGATGCAAAGTCCCGATACGGCCCGCAACGGCAACAGGCTCAGCGCTTTGTGCATGGTCCTGGCTATTCTTTTTACCATTTATGAATTGGATTTATGGAGCAGCATTTCTGCCTGGGTTCTCATCGTTGTGGGCAGCGCTGCGGGCATACTGCTGGGGCAGAAAGTATTAATGATTCAAATGCCCCAGCTGGTAGCGCTGCTGAACGGTTTTGGAGGAGCAGCTTCTGCAGTAGTTGCCGCCATCTCCCTAACCCTGTCCACTAATCCAGGCGCACTGGTCATTTTAACAGCAGCGCTGGCCCTGTCAGTGGGCTCCCTAACCTTTTTCGGCAGCACTATTGCCGCTCTAAAGCTGCATGGCACGGTTTCCCAAAAAGCAATCTTGCTCAAAGGACATGGGTACTGGCTGGGCGCCCTCCTTGCCGGAGGCCTGCTGCTGATTATCCTGAACATTTTTTACCCGGGTCCACTTTTCTATATCATCGCCGCAATCTTTTCCATTTACGGTATTTTAATGACTCTGCGAGTCGGCGGTGCCGATATGCCGATTATTATTTCCTTTTTAAATTCCATGTCAGGCATTGCCGCCGCCATATGCGGCCTTGCTGTAAACAATATTCTGCTTGCCGGTGCAGGGGCCCTGGTAGGAGTGGCGGGGATGATCTTGACCCAGTTGATGTGCAAGGCTATGAACAGAAATTTACAGGCTGTTCTGAGCGGCTTTAGCAGCGCGACCCCCGCAGCTGGCCTGCCGCAAACTGAAGAATCCGGACAGCAGGCCCAATCGCTTCGAGAAGAGCAGATTCCCGCATTACTGCGGGAGGCTAAAAAGGTAATTTTTGTTCCCGGCTACGGCATGGCCGTATCCCAGGCGCAGCAGCAGGTGAAAGAGCTGATTGATGCGCTGGAGAGCAGGGGTAAGACGGTAAAAATTGCCATACACCCGGTTGCCGGGAGAATGCCCGGACATATGAATGTCCTTCTGGCTGAAGTGGGTGTCCCCTATGAAATGCTCTATGACATGGATACGATCAACCCTGAATTTGCTGAAACCGATCTGGTCATAGTTGTTGGCGCTTGTGATGTAATCAACCCTGCCGCAAACAGCGCCGAAGGCACGCCCATTTATGGCATGCCCATTTTAGAGGTTGAGAAAGCCCGCCATATTTTGATTTTCAACCTGGATGCCAGGCCGGGCTACTCCTGTGTCGAAAACACCCTTTACAACAAAGAAAATGTGCTTGCCGTCTGGGGCGACGCCAAGGAGACAGTGGCCCGGGCCACCGCTTCCCTGATTGACGAAAAATAATAGGAAAGCGATTGCCGAAGCAATAATCTGCCATTGTTATATATCCGGCAAAAGCTGAAGGGCTGCCATGGGTGCGGCAGCCCTTCAATCTTCAACTGCATTTAAAAACTAAAAATAATTATAGAATAAAAAGGGCAGATTAATTCAGTTCATCCCGGTAAACCTTGATATTTCTTCTAGCCAGCTCCTGCAAAAACAGATCCGGGGCAAGGGACCCTTCGGCCTCGGGGCCGTAGACGCCCGTTCTCTGGATTTCGCCTTTAGCCATATAATAGGTACCAATACTTAAAGGTATTCCCGTAAGCCTGTGCATGTGATCGACCGCCGCATAAGACAGGGTGGTCCTTTTACCATCCCTTACACCGGTAAGAACAACTTTTATGCCCGATAGACTGCGTTCTTTATTTGTCGGGAACAGGGGCAGCACTTTCATAAAAACTTTTCCCAGGCGCATCTTTTTACTGTCGCTGTTGGTCAGGCGCAGGGCCACTAGCAGCTTGGCCAGGGTGTTTAAGTAGCTTTCCGCCAGGCCACCCTTAAGGGTTACCTCTTTCACTCCTTCCAGGTAGCGGGGCAGAGTTACCGGTTCGGGATGGCCCAGATGAAAAGTCTGCACTTTTCCCAGGGGTTCAGGGAACTCTACAATTTCTTTTTCCGAACCGGCCTTAACCTCCTGGTAAGCTCCGTTTTGGAATGATTGAACCATGCCGGTAAAGATATGGATGGTATGCAGAATGACAGCAAATCCTTCGGAGTCACCGGCGCTGCCGGCCCAGTAAACACGGATTGAGTCGACTTGATCCAGCTCGTCGTAACCCTTGCGGGCAAGCATGTTGCTCAGGCCAGGGGTCCACCCCAAACCGGTTAGAATTTTTAACCCCTTCTCTCTGGCCATTTCGTCCAGCTCAAGCACTGCTTCCGCGGCATCATGATCGTCACAAATGCTAACATAATTTAATCCTGCTTCCAGAACAGCCTCTACGATCGGCTTTTCAAAGCGGTAGAAGGGTCCCAGGGCTCCTGCAGCCGCATCATGGCCCTGCAGCACCCTGACCAGGTCAGCCCGGGAAGTGGCGTCCACCTTCTCCACGGAAACCCTTTCATCACCCAGAGTTTGGGCCAGCTTTTGTGCCGCTTCAACGTTCCGGTCGGCTATGGTTACCCTCTCCACATCGGTGAAATTAACCAGATCCCGCACCGCTTCGGACCCCATTTCTCCGGCCCCTCCAAGCACAACTATTTTCATCACTACTCCTCCTTTTTAATTAATTATCTTTCCGCCTGCGGCGGCAAACAGCTTTGCCAGTGCTGCCGCTAAACCGCATGATGAACAGGGCAGCAGTTTAACCACGTCAGAATACCAATCCCATCAACCAGCGCCAGGATTACGGAGCCTGGACCTCATCGAGCATCCTTATTGGAAAATAGTGAAACAGTCGACCGATTCAAATATAACTATAGCAAAAAGGCTGCACATTTAATATAAAATTTTTCAGATGATGGTGCATTTGTTATATTCCGGGCATCATATTGCGCGGACATGGCGCCGGCAGGCGCCGGAAAGCAATGTCATGCACCTTTTCTTTCTCCAGTTAATATACTCTAATATGCTTAGCTATCATCGGGCGCGCTTAAACCATATTCTATCTAAAGCTGCCTTAAACAATCAAGAATGGACGCTGTTTGGGCTGGCTAACCGGGAGAGAAAGTGGGCCGGCCTGCAGCCCCTGTGGCTCAACGCCAGGTTAACTCTTCTTGCCCGGCTAAAAAGCCAGGATATGATTAATGACCGCTATTTTTCCCACCAGTCGCCCCGCTTCGGTCGCATCGGAAATTTACTTCGCACTGCGGGAATTCCCTTTACCCTGGCCGCTGAAAATATCAGCAGAGGAGGAAATGCGAGATCTGCCTTCAGTGCCTTCATGCAAAGTTCAGGGCACCGTAGAAAAATTCTTGACCCGCGCTATACCCAAACCGGGGTAGGGGCGAGGACTGATGAAAGACGCGTCCTATTCATGACTCAAATTTTTGTTCGACCTAAGTAATATGTCGTGCAGCTCCCCATCGGCCGGTAGAAGTAGATCCCAGGGGCTCCGCATATGTGAATCCCAAGGCTTCCATTCTTGAAATATCCTTTTCAGCAATTTACCTGCGCAACTGCTGCAGTATCCCCATATATTAAAGTAACAGTTTGCCACAAAAAAATTAGAAATAAACTATTTCTTCCGCAAAGTGGAGTCGACCAAGATGAAGAAAAGCTTGTCTTAAAATTTTCCCTGCAAATCATCCCCCGGTTTCCGGGGGTGAAATTAGATATTGCAACATTGTCATAAAAAAAACATAAAGCATAAAACAGATCGAGTCTGTGGAGGCTGAAAGTGGAAAAAGTATCTGTGATCATGGCTGTTTATAATGGTGAAGATTACCTGGAAGAGTCTATAAATAGCATTTTACGACAAACCTATCCTTATTTTGAATTTATTATTGTCAATGACGGTTCCACCGATGGGACCGCAAAAATTCTCAATAACATCACCGACAGGAGGGTAAAGGTTTATCACCTTCCCAAAAATTATGGTGTTTCCTACGCCCGCAATTATGCTGTAAAAAAGGCAAACAGCCGCTGGCTGGTGCTGCAGGATCACGATGACATCAGCGTTCCCGAAAGAATCGAGGTTCAACTGAACTATATGCAAGGGCACCCGGAAATGGTGGCCGTCTTTTCGATGTTCCAACAATTTAAAGAACAACTGCCTGTTTACGGGTCTATTTTAAAGCCCTCGCAAGCCGGCCCATATTTCACCGCGAGGCAATTGAAAGAGAGGAGATTTTTCTGCCCCTGGGTTTGCTACGGGTCAGCGCTTATCGCCAGGCAAGCCTTTTTACAGGTCGGGGGCTACGATAACAGCTGCTTCCTGGGGGAAGATTTTGATCTGTTTCTACGTCTGGTGGAACTGGGCCCCGTGGCCATGATTCCCCGCGTCCTCTATCTCTACCGCTATAATCCCTCTTCTATCTCCAGGAGGAACCGGCAGGAAACCCGTCGAGCTGTCATCAAAATATCAACAAACCATATCTTAAAAATGTATGCGGCAAAGCATATTAAGCCGACGTTTTTGATTGTCGGCTCGCCGTGGGACTGCCAAAACTTTATGCGCCATACCTATCCAGGGACAGGGATGGAAATTCATGCATGTCTCGACAGCAGCGATAACGCCACTTTAACCAGGGCTCTTTCCCTTTTTAAGCAAAATCAAATTAACGGTATTATCGTCCTGGGCGGAACTAAACGCAACCGCCACTTGATCAACCAGCTGCTCCAAAAGGGGATGACCCTAAACATTAACCTGTTTCAGCTGAAAAAATTCAGGAGGAAAGGATAGCTTTCTCCAGGGCCTGTCTTAAGGCCAGGAGGCGGCCCTGCCGCTTGCCGGCATGACTAAAAAGACTCCAGACCAAATTTAAGGCGCCGCGGACAGTGCTGGCGGTGGAGCACTACCCTCAAGCTTCAGGGCGGGGACACGTCTGCCATCGCTCGCGAAGTATCCCAACCTGTAAATCTAATCGAAGGCTGGCTTGGGCGAACGCGCACAGGCGAGCAGCTGATCTATATCGGCGTTTCCAGTAGCATTGGGCTGGGAAGAGTTTAAAAGAAGCCGAGCTTAAACCGGTTGTGTTAGATTACCTGATCGCCGAGGACTTATCCGAGATAAAAAGGGACAGCCCCAAGGAACTGAAGTGGCGGCGCATATCTCACCGGTTTTTCCTCAAAAGGCTTTGGCTTTCTTCCCTTCGAATTAAATACTTTTTTTTTGCATAAGTCTGCCGCTCTGAAAATAAAGCAAAAGCTTGCCAAAACGGCAAGCTTATTGGATAATCGCCACTTATCAAAATTTTATGTGGGTTTGAATGGTGGAGGCGGCGGGAATCGAACCCGCGTCCGAAGGCTTAGCCACAGGAACTTCTACAGGCTTAGCTCCGGCTTTTGTTCTCGCACCTTTGGCTCCCCGGAGCGGGATCCGCCGGCGCCAGTCCCGTTAGGTTTCCCGCGACAGCGGTGGGACAACCGTTGCCGCGGTAGGCCGGCTTGTTGACGCCCCTGTCCTCTCCCCCGGCCGGGGCGAGGAGGGACGCGCTGCTTTAATTAAGCAGCGTAGGCTAAATTATCGTTGGCGTTTATAGCCGTTCCATGTTTTATCCAGGCCATGGTCCTGGACCTGCCGTTCCTGCCTCTACAACCCCCGTCGAATCCATACGCCCCCATATTTATGATAACTGCTTTTCCTTAAAAGCCCTCTCCATTTCGCGGCGGCTTTCCCGCTCGGCAATGGCCTGCCGCTTGTCATAAGCCTTTTTGCCGCGGCCCAGGCCCAGCTCGATCTTGACCAGGCCCCGTTTGAGGTAAAGCTTCAGTGGAACCAGGGCGTAGCCCTTTTCCTGGACTTTGCCGGTAAGCCGCCGGATTTCGCTTTTGTGCATGAGCAGCTTGCGGGTGCGCAGCGGCTCGTGGTTGAAGCGGTTGCCCTGATCATACGGGCTGATATGCATATTATACAGGAAAAGCTCATTTCCCACAATCCGGGCGTAGCTGTCTTTCAGGTTCACCCGGCCGGCGCGGATAGACTTTACCTCTGTACCGGTAAGGACAATACCGGCTTCGTAGGTTTCATCAATATGATAGTCGTGCCGCGCCTTGCGGTTGCTGCTGATTAGCTTTTCCAATATATTATGCTCCACTTCTCCAGTACTTGCCACCGCGGATAAAAAAACCCTTCCGTCTGTCCTCTCTAGCGGATAGGGTTCGTGCGGTTCCAGCTCCTGTAAATATAATAACACCGGGATTCATTTGCGTCAAGGGGGCGGTTTTCTCTGATCGTGTCAAGGCACTGTAGGTATTTAGAAACCCCGCATTCAGGTTAAACAACACTTTTTTCATTTAACTGCTTCAAAACCATTCGGGTGAAGTTACTGCCACTACGAAACAGGGGAACGTTATTGAGATACTCTAAGCCATGCGTCTGTCTTTGCCGTAAACGTTTCAACTCCCTTTGGACTTCTTCTTTTAATTCAAC
>JAKOVL010000132.1 GCA_029782095.1 Bacillota bacterium
CCCCGCTGGTTTACCCCGCACCAGGGCGAGTATAACCAGGCTGCCCTGGAAGCCGCGGCAGACCTGGACATGCGCCTGTTGCGCTGGACCTTAGATACCGTGGACTGGCAGAGGCCTAGTGAAGAGGTGATGGCCCGGCGGATACTTGATAACCTGGTTCCCGGCGCCATAATCCTGATGCACCCCACGGAGCAGTCGGCGGGTTTCCTCAGAAGGGTGCTGCCGGAGATAGAAAACAGGGGTTATGCTGTGGTAACCATGAGCGAGCTGCTCAGCCCCTCCGCAAATCTGCCGGACATTTACCTGGAAAGGTAGGTCTAACCGCGCAAAGGCCCCATTTTTTGGGGCCTTTCTTTTGTATCGAATATCGGAAAATTAAATCCAGCGGCTTCCGGTGCAGCAATATTTATTTTTAGCAGAAAATAAAGAAGGGTTTTGCATCGAGTATGTTGAATCTAACTGTCTGTAACCAGCAATCCCTGATTTTAGCATGGGGACAAATTTAGGCGGGGAAAGGAGGTTATCTGCTTTTTCTCAGGCCAGGTAAAGAAAAACTGCACTTGCTACTTTATTTTCTAGCAATTATGTTCTTCATCTCGTTTATAGCCGATAGCCTGAATGATTGCCGTTGATGTCCCCTAAAATCAGGTGGATTTTTCGAAAGGGGGGTACTTTGAACTTGAAAAAAAATGTTTTTCCCCGCAGAGCCATGGCTTTGTGTCTGACAGTGGTTTTCTTGTTGGTTTTTCTGGGAGTTGCCGTCGCCCAGGTTGAGGAAGAAGAAACAAGGGGCCGCGGCTTCGTGCTTTTCGGCATCAGCAAGCTTTATGAAGGCAGCGAGAAGCTGCGCGGCGGTGTGCTCCAGCTCCTGGATGGAAACAAGCGGCTGGTGGAAGGCCTTGACGCTTTAAGCGAAGGGCTGGACGAAAATATTGCCGGCAACCTGTTCAAGGTCAAATCCGGTATTGATGGGAAAATGCTTCCCGGGCTGGACGCCATTCTGCACGGTATGGTCGACAAGATTGTGCCTGGCCTGTCCGACATGAAAAAAGGGCTGGACGGGGAAGTTGTTCCCGGATTGAAAGAACTCCGGTCGGGCTTGAGAGACAAGATGAGCCCCGGGCTGCGGGATATACTCAACGGTTTAACTGGTCAGATACTACCCGGCCTGAGCAAAATGTTGGCAGGCATTGACCAGGAAATGATTGAAGGTCTGGACAGTATGATTGAAGGCCTTACCAAACCTGATGGCATGATTGACGGCCTGAGCCAAATTCGCTATGGTTTGTCCATGTCCGCTGATCCCGCCCATCCGGGTTTTGACCCTTCAGATCCGGATACTTATGGTATCAGTGAGGGCCTGGCCGCTGTTCTGGCGGGCCTGGGCGCAGTAGGCCAGGATGAAACAGTCGTAGACGGGTTGACCCAGATTCGCTACGGTTTATCCGGTGTGGGCGATCCGGGGAATCCCGGTGTCAGTGAAGGGCTGGCCGAAGTCCTGGCCGGCCTCGGTTCCCGTGAAGATGAAGACACGATTATCAATGGCATTTATCGGATCAATTCCGAGACGGCAAAAAAAATTCCCGACTTGCAAGCAGCCCTGGCTATTGTAGAAGATCCGGATCAACCAGATGCAGTAAAGATTCTAATCGCGACTGTGGCTTTGCAAATGGTTCTTTCCTCATTGGACAATGAAAACCCGGCTCCCGGAGAAAATCCGGGCCTGCTGCAGGCTACGGCTATGCTGCTTGACGGTGCAGAAAGAATGGCAGCCGGTCTTGAACAGATGAAGACGAACATTGACGGCAGAATGATACCCGGATTGGACGATATCCTGGAAGGTATCAATGACGAGATAATCCCCGGTTTAAACAACATGAAAACAGGCGTTGACGGCCGGATGGTACCCGGGCTTGACAATATTTTAACAGGTATAAATACTGAAATGATTCCCGGGTTGAATAATATGAAGGCAGGCATTGATAATCAGATAGTGCCTGGATTGGATCAAATACTTGCCGGGATAGGTGATGCTAACACCAAAGACACCCTTCTTTATGGACTAACCGCGGTCCGTTATGGTCTTTCAGGGGTAGGCGATCCGAATAACCCGGGGGTTAATGAAGGACTGGACACCATCCTGGACGGAATTAACAAGAAACTTATACCGGGCCTGGAAGAGATGAAGTCGGGCATTGATAAGCAGATGGTGCCCGGTTTGAACGATCTGATCGACGGCCTGGGCGGTCCCTTCTCCACCGGCCTCTATGATCTGCTGGACGGCTTTACCAAAACCGATTTAGCGGAAGGGTACAGCGGCATTGTCAGCCGCGTCAACAGCTTCCCCACGCCCCCGTCCAACGGCAGCAGCGGCAATACCGGCATCATTGACGGCCTGAGCCAGATCCGCCTCGGCCTGGCCAACCCTGAATTCAGCCCCAATCCGGGCGGGGAGCCCGGTGTGAGCGATGCCGTGGGCATGATGATCGACGGTATCGACACCGAAGTTCAAGGAGGCATAGAACAGCTCAAGAGCGGCATAACTGACCAGATCATGCCCGGCCTGGAAGAGATGAACGAGGGGATCAAGAACGAGATGCAGCCGGGCTTCTCCAAGGTCAGCGTGCTGCTACTGGTAATCTGGCTCGTCTCCCTGGTCGTTGTCCTGGTAGTCGGCATCCTGATCGGGCGCGGGCGGAAAGCCGGGGTTTCTGCCGGCCAGAGCGCTTCGGTTTAACGCTGCAGTAATTCTGCCAAAAAGCCGCGGGATTGTTCCCGCGGCTTTTTTCATTGGTGCGCCCGGAAGGTTATAGGCAAAAGGGAGCTGCGCAAGCGGAAAGAGTATGCGGAAGTGTGCTGACCGCCCGCGTGGCAGGGAACAGGCATCGCCAGCACAACCGGGCAGCCTCCAATCCCCCATAAAGGTTCTGCCCTTCCACCAATTCCCTCTAGCGTCCACCTTGTAACTGCAAAGCCCCAAATTACCTGCAAATTCTTGCTTTACCCACTGAAGGTATAGCTTTCCAAAAGTCGGTCCATGCTAAAAGTCAGGCAAAATCTTGCTGCAAGGGCAGGATTATCGTCGATTCCTGTAGAAATACCAAAAAAATATTTAATTTAACGGTATAGGAGATTAAACGTGGCCTTGAAAAAAAGGAAAAGCAGACAATCGAAGCGGAAAAGAAAACTTATCCTGGTAGTGGTTGCTTTACTTTTCGCCTTAGCCATAACCGGCTACAGCTATCGCGATTTTATTTTTGCGGCCATGGATAAACACGACGCGGCTGGCCTGGAACTGCCGCCTACGGACGCCGAACCGGTAGAAACAGAAGAACCGGGCGGGGAAGACGAAGCCTTTGAGCCTGCGGATCCTGCCGAGCCGGGCTGGACGGAGGAGGACTTGCCTCCGCTTCCCGAACCGCCGCCGGGTGAATTATTGCGCATTAAAGACGGCGATTACCTGCTGGCCCTGGTGACGCGTTATACCACGCTGGGGGATTACGAACCTTCAGACCTGCGGCAGATTCCGGCTGAAATGATACGCCCTGAACAGCGCCAGTGGCAGTATTACCTGCGCGCGGAAGCCCTCGAACATCTGTTGCTGCTCCTGGAGGATGCCCGCGGCGCTGGAATGGAGTTATTTATTAATTCGGCTTACCGCAGCTACAAAACCCAGGATCAGCTTTTCCGCGATTATGCTTCTCGTCACGGTGAAGAAAAGGCCAACACCTTCAGCGCCCGTCCGGGTCAGTCGGAGCACCAGCTGGGCACAGCGGTAGACTTTAACAGCCCTGCCAGCTATATGGGGCAGGATTTTGGCAATACTCCCGAAGGCCGCTGGCTGGCCGAGAACGCCCACCGCTACGGCTTCGCCCTGAGCTACCCGGAAGGAGCCACTGAAATCACCGGCTATATCTATGAACCGTGGCACTTCCGCTACATCGGCGTGGATGCGGCTGCGGCCTGGAAAGAATCGGGGATGGTTCTGTGCGAATTCCTGGAGAAGCGCTGCCCGCAGGAATTTGTGGATTGAGATTTGTAACGCAAGCTAATACCCGGGCCCAGCCGGCTTATCGGTTGGGCCTTGTGCTTGGTTCCGCGTGGCCGCGGCAGGTCCCTCGCCCCTGGTGGGAGAGGGTCAGGGAGAGGGGGAAGGGAAGCCTGCTGACCTGGGATGGGCCGGGAAAAGTTGCGCCCCCCACCCGGCCCTCCCCCACGAGGGGGGAGGGTGCCGGTTGACGGCCAGTTTTCCGTATTCACGGGGTCAAGTGAGGCAGCGGCAGTTCCCTCTCCCCCGGCGGGAGAGGGTCAGGGAGAGGGGGAAGGGAAGCCTGCTGACCTGGGATGGGCCGGGAAAAGTTGCGCCCCCCACCCGGCCCTCCCCCACAAGGGGGGAAGGTGCCGGTTAACGGCCAGTTTTCTGTATTCACGGGGTTCAGCGTGGCCGCGGCAGTTCCCTCTCCCCTGGTGGGAGAGGGATAGGGAGAGGGGGAAAGGGAGCCTGTTATCCCGGCATGGTCCGGAGAAAGTTACGCCCCCCCACCCCTGCCCTCCCCCACAAGGGGGGAGGGTTTTTAAACCCGGCTTTAATCTTGTCTTCTGTCTTCTGAATTCTGACTTCCCTTAAACCTTCCTAAGCTGCTATCCCCCTGCTCCTGCAGCCTGTCTTCCATATTCTCCCCCATCTCCCCCAGGCTGCTGAACGCGGTCACCACCCTTAACGGCGGAAACAGCGGCTCCCAGAGCTCCAGGCGGCGGGCTGTACCGCTGAAGGAAAGCTTCTCCTGGCTGAGACGGCGGCAGGCATCTTCAAATTCTTCTTCCGACCACTCCCGGGCCGCATAATTGCAGTTAACCAGGCTGATATGATAATCCCACCCGTCGAATGACACCGCGTTGTACCCCAGGCCGGTGACCAGGTTGATGACGGCAGCTGATAGCTGGACTAGCTCTGGAGTGTGTTTAATGGAAATATTGATCGATTTATATGGCTCCGGAAAGCAGCTTTCACCCTGGGCTATCAGCTGCAGGGGCAGGAAGGGTTTAATTATCTCTGCCAGTTTTGGCCTTAGCCGGCTCAGCCCCGCGGGAGGGAGCTCGATCACGGCCACGGTCACATGCAGGGGCGGGTAGGGTTCCCGGTAGATGCCGTAGCGGAGGGAAAACTCCTTTTGCAAGGCTTCAGCCCGGGCAGCCATTTCACCTTCGGGGATGGCCACCAGGTAATATCTTGCGCTTTGCCTGTCCACCTCTAAATCGCACTGGTAACCGTTAATAAAATATTCCTCCCTGAAAACAGGAACCATGCTCTCTACTGTTCCCTCAATCTGTATATTGCCTTTACTTCTGCCTTTTGGATTTCGGGCACTGGATTCCCTTCGGGCTGCCCAGACGGCACCCTTATGCCTGGCCCTTGCCTTGAGAGCGGCGCGCCTGGCGGGGGCCTAGGGTGTCGCTATCAATTAATATGCCCCTTTAATTCGTGAATCCTACGGCCCTTTCCTGCTATAAATGTATTCGGTGATGCCAATCAGCAGCGCCTGGGCCAGTTTTTGGCGATAGCTGTCCTGGCACAGCAATTCACGCTCGTCGGGATTGGTTATAAACCCCATCTCCA
This sequence comes from Bacillota bacterium, assembly GCA_029782095.1. Taxonomy (GTDB): domain Bacteria; phylum Bacillota; class Dethiobacteria; order DTU022; family DTU022; genus JAKPEE01. Next base: position 5,618 of record JAKOVL010000132.1, read on the forward strand.
CGATAACACCCGGAATGGTGGCCCTGTTGAGGATCAGGTAGTCGCCTACTTTGCTCTCCTGGTGGATGTATTGATCCGGCCTGGGGTTAACGGCCACCACCGGATTAATATTCTTTTGTATCGATTCGGCTAAAAGCTTGTTTTCGGGGCGGCTGCTGTTGTAAAAAACAATGGCCCCCCTGATGCTGGGATCGTGGAAGTAGTTAATGTGTAGGCTGACATATAAATCTGCTCCCGACTCATTGATTAGCTTAACCCTGCCGCCCATGTCCCGCTGGTAGCGTGATGCGGGATCGCCGGGAATGTGCCGGCTCACATCTTCATCGGTTTCCCGGGTCATCATTACCTCGGCGCCGGCCTGCTGCAGCAGCCGCCGCAGCTCCAAGCCGACCACCAGAACAATTTCTTTTTCAGTGATGGAGCCTTCATAATGGGCTCCCGGATCGATGCCGCCGTGTCCAGGGTCAATGAGGATCCGCGTTCCTTTAAGGGGATAGCCGTAATAGATAGAGGCCGGCCGGACAGCGGGGAAAAACTGCAGCCACAGCAGGATGGCGGCGCAGAAAAGCAGCACCGCTAAAATTAAAGGGGAAGGAAAGACGATAATTTTTATCCTGCCGCGCGCTAACCTCATGCCCCGACCTCCTGTGATCCGGCAGCAGAAGAGGCAATGCTGCCGGAAGCTACTATTTTTATATGCGCGGCAAAGGTTTAATATTTTAGTAGAAGTTCGTAAAAAATATATTGCAATATTATAATATTATGATATAATGATTTTAGTTAAAGGGAGGGTTTGCATTGGCCCAGCCTAAAGAAGAGATGGATCGTTTAATCAACAAAGCGGCTCTGCTTAAAGCGCTCTCCAACCCGGTGAGGCTCTGCATCGTGCGCGAGTTGCTTAGGCGGGGCGAATGCAATGTATCCTCGATGCAGCACTGCCTGGATATTTCCCAGTCTGCTGTCTCCCAGCACCTGGCGCGGCTGCGGGATCTGGGCATCATCCACGGGGAGCGAAGAGGCACCGAGGTATATTACCGGGTGGCCAGCGAAGAGGCCGCCGCGATCATCCGGGTATTATTCTAAAATTTTTTAAAGCATATATTAAAATATTATAATATATATAATATTTTAATTAAGGAGGCATCTTTTAGTGGGTAAAAAGGTCGTCATTGTGGGCGGTGTAGCCGGGGGAGCCAGCTGTGCGGCAAGACTGCGGCGGCTAAGCGAAAAAACGGAGATAATCCTGCTGGAGCGGGGAGAGCATATCTCTTACGCCAATTGTGGTCTTCCCTACTATATTGGCGAGGTGATCAAGGAACGGGAGAAGCTTTTTGTGATGACCCCGGAAAAATTCCGGGACTGGTTTAACGTGGATGTAAGGATAAAAAACGAAGCTGTGGCCATAGATCGGGAAGGCCGGCGGGTGGAGGTGCTGGACCACACCACCGGCGAAAAATACTGGGAAAGCTACGACGTTCTCGTCCTCTCCCCGGGGGCGGCGCCGGTGCGCCCACCCCTGGAGGGCATAGATCACCGGGCCGTATTTACCCTGCGCAGCGTGGCCGACACCGACCGCATCTATGAGTATATTCGCAGCGAAAAACCGGAAACTGCGGTGGTTGTCGGCGGCGGATTTATCGGCCTGGAGATGGCGGAAAACCTGCATCAACGGGGGATCTCTGTTTCAATAGTGGAGCTGGCGCCGCAAATACTGCCCAACCTGGACCGGGATATGGCAGCCCTGGCGCAGCAGTATTTGCGTGCCAGGGGTGTTTCCCTCTACCTGGGGGACGGTGTTTCCGGTTTTACCGAAGAGCAGGGCGCTCTAATGGTCAACCTGCAGAGCGGGCGCAAGCTCAAGGCCGGCCTGGTGATTCTGGCCATCGGGGTCAGGCCGGAAACCACTCTGGCCCGGGAAGCGGGGCTTGAGGTGGGCCGCGGCATCCGGGTTAATGAATTCCTGCAGACTTCGGATCCGCACATCTATGCCCTTGGAGACGCCATCGAGGTCAAAGATTTCGTTACGGGCAAGCAAACGGTAATCCCCCTGGCCGGGCCGGCCAATAAACAGGGGCGCATTGTGGCCAACAACATTGCCGGCCGCCGTGAAAGCTATCACGGCACCCAGGGCACGGCGGTGCTGAAGCTGTTTGAGCTGACGATCGCCAGCACCGGCGCCGGAGAACGCTCGCTTAAGGAGGCGGGCCTGGAGTACCGCCAGTGCATTGTCCAACCCAACTCCCATGCCGGCTACTACCCCGGAAGCAACCCCATGGTTTTGAAGCTGCTCTTCGGCCCGCAGGGACAAATTTACGGCGCCCAGGCCCTGGGCTACAGCGGTGTGGATAAACGCATCGATGTCATTGCTGCAGCGCTGCGCTCCGGCCGTAGTGTCTATGATCTGCAGGCCCTGGAGCTGGCTTATGCCCCGCCTTTTTCCTCGGCTAAAGATCCGGTCAACATGGCCGGTTACGTGGCCGGCAATATGCTTCAGGGAGATGTGCACATGATCAGCAGCGCCGAGCTGCTCGCTTTGCCGGAGCAGCACGAGCGGCAAATTGTTGATGTGCGCGAGCCCGATGAATTCAACCTTGGCGCTGTTCCCGGGGCAGTAAATATTCCCCTGGGCGAGCTGCGGCGGCGCCTGGAGGAGTTGAACCGGGGTAAAGAGTTAATCGTCTACTGCTCGGTGGGGCTGCGTTCTTACCTGGCTGCCAGAATTCTGGTTCAGCACGGGTTTAAGCAAGTGCGCAGCCTGGACGGAGGCTATCGGCTTTACCGGGCCATGCGCGATGAGCTTGAGCACAAAGAAGGTGAGATAAAGACAGAAGCAAAGCAAAACCAGGGTGCTGCCGCCGCCTCCGGCGGGAGCTCCGAAGAGGTGGTTAAGCTGGATTGCTGTGGGCTGCAGTGCCCCGGCCCCATTATGCAGGTGTTCAACAAGATCAATGAGCTGCCGCAAGGGGCCCTCCTGGAGGTCTGCGCCACGGATCCGGGCTTTGTCACCGATATTCAATCCTGGTGCCGGCGCACCGGCAACACCCTGCTGCGCCAGGGACACGACGGCAGGAGCTTCACGGCGCTTATCCGCAAAGGCGGCGCCGCCTCGGCCGCTGCGGCAGACGCGGCACCGCAGTCGTCCAGCCGGAACGATAAAACCATTGTGGTGTTCAGCGGGGACCTGGACCGGGCGATAGCCGCCTTTATTATTGCCACCGGTGCCGCCTCCATGGGCCGCAAGGTTACCCTCTTCTTTACCTTCTGGGGGTTGAATGTCCTGCGCCGGGCAGAGGGGGCGGCGGTGCGCAAACCGTTTATGGACCGCATGTTCGGGGCGATGATGCCCCGGGGCAGCAAAAAATTGGGGTTGTCTCGCATGAATATGCTGGGGATGGGGCCCAGACTGATCCGCCGGGTTATGGCCAGTAAAAATGTCGACTCTCTGGAAGCGCTGATAGATCAGGCCCTGGCTGCGGGAGTGCGCCTGGTCGCCTGCCAGATGTCCATGGAAGTTATGGGTATTACCCGGGAGGAGCTGATTGACGGGGTGGAAGTGGGCGGAGTGGCTTCCTACCTGGATGCCGCTGAGGAAGCCAATGTCAACCTGTTTATCTAAAAAATGATATAACTGCACGTGCCTGGCACGTTCAGTTCCGCACCTGCGCCCGGGCTTGCTTAAACCGGGCGATAGAGGTAAACTAATAGCAACCTTATTACCAAATAGTTAAGGAGGTAAGACACATGTTTAAAGTTTCTGATACAGCCAGGGACAAATTTAAAGAAATTTTGGCCCAGGAAGGCAAAGAAGATGCTTACATCCGCATCTATATCAGCGGGGTGGGGTGAGGCGGGCCGAGGTTCGGCCTGGCTCTGGAAGAGTCAGTTCAAGATGGCAAAGATCTGGTTGATGAATTCGCCGGTTTAAAAATCGTCTACGATAAGAATATCGAGCCCCACCTGGCGGGCAAGATTATCGATTATCACACCGGCATCCGGGAAGGCTTCAGCATAACCCCTGAGGGGGGCGGCACCAGCTGCGGCGATTGCAGCTGTTAAATGGGAAGTGAGATGTGAGAGGTTGGAAGTGAGAACCTTAATTTCCGACCCGGGAGCGCCTACACTGTAACGGCACATTGGCGGGGGCTGCAGCTTGCAGCCCCCGCTGCCATTTTTTTTTCGTTAAAGAGGGCAGGTTCATTGCATCAGCCTCCGGCCACCCGGGGATAGACTACAATAGCCTCGCCTCCCTTCAGCGGGTAGTGCCAGTCCCTTTTCAAACCGTTCACGGTGATAAAGGAAACAGAGGAGGCGGGAATGCCCAGTTCATGGAGCAGTTCATTCAAGGTGCATCTTTCTGCCGCCAGTTCATACTTAAAACCCCGGCTGATTTGCCGTATTTTTGCAGCGGTCCCTGCAGCTTTAGCTGGATGATCATGATTCCGTTTCCTCTCTAGAACCTGGCCCAAAATCATCCACTTTAATGCGCCGCCGCATTTCAGCCGCATATATGGCAAAAGTGATTAACGGGCCGATGATCAGGATTGCTCCGGCCGCGTAAACAGCTATATCCCATCCGGTCATTTATCCCACCTCCCTGGCCGGCGCATTGCTCCTGGCGTCGTCTTTGCCAAAGATCAAGCCGATAATAAAAGCCAGGATGACAAAGGGAGGAATCAGGAAGATTCCGTATTCCTGCCACAGCTCAAAAGTCCGGCCGAAAAGATTTAATTCGATCACCATGGTTTCCCACTCTTCCGAGAAGTAGCCGGCCACTGTAATCAAGACATAGTAGCCGATTGTCCCGAAGAAGCCCACTGCCGTGGCCAGGGTGCCGCTGAGGCTGGTTTTCTTCAGTTTTTTCAGAAATACCGCTGCGTAAAGGGGGATCAGCACCGTGTTGATAATGATGCTGGCTTGAAAGACCCATACGCCCATGATCCGTTCAAAGTAGAAGGCAAGGCCCACGGAGATGGCCGCCGAGATCAGCACGGCCCGCTTCGTATAGGCAACCAGCTTGTCTTGGCTTAGATCCGGTTTAAAGATCGGGCGGTAGATATCATAGACCAGGTTGCCCGAGGAAACGAGAAAGTAGGAGTCTGAGGTGGACATGGCCGCCGCCACCACCCCGGCCAGGAAGAGGCCGATAAAACCTCCAGGAATATATTTCATCACCACGGCGATGAGGGCCTGGTTGGCGTGCGGTTCTTCCATCAGCCCGAGACCAACCACGGCCACCGCGGTCAGGCCGAGCATGCAGCAGGCAAACTCGTAGGCTGTCCAGATCGGAGTGCTGATCAAAAGGGCGTTGCGCGCCTCCTTGGGTGTACGGGAGGCAAATATTCTCTGCAGAAAGGCTGGCTCGCAGAGGACCGCCAGCGAAGTTAAGGCGTAGGCGGCGATAACCCCTGCCGTAAGGTAGCCCCCGGAAGGGGAAAAGTAGTACCATGGGTCCTCGCCCAGGTATGCGGCTATCCCGGCGTGCACCGCGGAATAACCGCCCAAATCAGCCCAGCATAGAATTAAGGCTATGCCCAGTGTGACCGCCATCACCAGAAACTGTATCATATCGGTAGTAGCAACCGCCCACAGCCCGCCGGTATAGGTATAACCGACAACGATCACTGCTGCAATAAGCACGCCCAGCCAGAAAGGCATCTTAAAAATCAGGGCAAAGATAAAGCCCATGCCCATCATTTCCATGGCATTGGTTGAATAAAAGAAGGAGCTTAAGGCCGAAACTACCCGCGGAAATTTGCCATAGTTGTCTCCGATAATATCGACAAAGGTATTGCTGTTCAGTTCACGGAATTTAGGAGCCAGGAAAGCGATGATTATATACATGCCCGTGTATGGAAGGGCATAGGCGAAGAATCCGGTGACCCCCTCAAAGAACCCGATTTCTGATGTTCCGAAGAGAGTGTCAAGGCCAAAAAAAGTTGAGACCAGGGTCCCGACCAGCAGGGGCATGGTGAGCCCTTTTGAGGCTAGAAAATAATCTTCGAAATTCTTGTTTTTATTCCTGAAAAACAGGCCCACATAGATCATACCCGCCAGGTAAGCGATTATGATGACCCAGTCAATCCACGATAGGGCTATGCTGATGCTAATATCTTCCACCGCCCACATTCACCACCTTTAAATTAATTGGGCCCGGCATCAGATGCGGCCCGCAGCAGCTTTCCAATGACGTGCAGTTCCTGGCTCTATCCATCAACTACAGAAAACTCCTCTAGCCCGCATCCCTCCTACAGTCCCAGCTCACTTTTTTTGACTCGGTTACCCTGCCGTTTTGATCCCAACCCCGAACGGTGTAATATTCTGAGAGCATCTTTTCATATTCTTCTTTTGGCAGCAGTTTGCCTGCGGTGGGGCCGGCGGTCAGCTTATCGGCATAAATCCGCTCCGGCAGGTAGTCATCACGGCGCGCAAACCCTTCCCGCTGGTTGAACAGCCGGGCTAAGTTGGTAATGCGCTCACCTATGGTTTTCAACTCCTCCGCTTCTACCGGGCGGCCGAGAAACATGGTGAGGATTTCAGCCTGCCGCTCCAGGCTCAGCGCCCAGAAATCGCAGAATATGGCGGAATACTTAACGGCGTTCTCATCCTGCAGGCTCTTCACTATCTCTGCTTTGCCTTCTATGGTAAAGGGATCGAGATCGCCGAAAACCTCCATGGCAGCGGGCCAGCCGCGCATGTGGCAGGCGCCCCGGTCGGCGGTGCCGTAGGCCAGGCCCATGCCCCAGGAGCCGCGCGGTTCATAGCCGGGCATTTCCAGCCCCTTTACCTGCATGGCAAAGTTTTTTCCACCGTACTTTTCCGCCAGGGCGCGCACGCCCAGGGCCAGCTCCGCCCCGATGCCCTCCCGCCTGGCGATCAGCGCGGGCAATTCCAGGTATTTTTGCACTTCGCCAAAGCGGATGCCGAAATCATGCACCCCTTTTTCTGTCATCTCCATGGCGTAAGCTGCAACGTTTCCGGCGGAGATGGTATCCAGGCCGAAGTCATCGCAAAGGCGGTTAAACTCAATCACTGCCTCCAGGTCGCCGATGCCGCAGTTGGAGCTGCACAGGGCCAGGGTTTCATACTCGGGGCCCTCCACAACGGCCTTGCCCAGGCGGACATAGTTGCCACAGGCCAGGCTGCAGGAGAAACAGGCCTTTTTCGCCTGTAGCGCTTTTCGCACCGCCTCCGCGTTTATCTTCGCATAATCCTCGAAGGTGCCTTCCTGAAAATTGCGTGTGGGCAGGATTCCCGTGGACTGGCATAAGTCGACGAGCATGGGGGTGCCATCGGTATAGGCCCACATGTTATTGTCGCTCATGGTGTCTTCGCGGCGGATTCTGTTCAGCGCCGCCATTACCTTTCGGATTTGGGGCACCTTAATGCCGCCGCTTCCCCTCACTGCCACCGCTTTTAAATTTTTGGAACCCATCACCGCGCCGATGCCGCCCCGGCCGGCCTGGCGGTAAAGTTCGCTGTTAATGCAGGCCATGGGAACCAGGTTTTCACCGGCCTGCCCGATCACCAGAAACTTGTAGCCGGGCATGGTTTCCTGCAGGGATAGCTCCGTTTCATGGGATCCCTTGCCCCAGTAGGGTGTTGCGTCGCGCAGCTTCACTGTCTTATCATCGATGCATAAGATGACCGGTTGTCCTGCTTTTCCCTCGATTATCAGCGCATCAAAGCCGGCGTATTTGAGTTCTGGGGCAAAGCGGCCGCCGATGGAGCAGTCAAGAATAGTGCCGGTGGCCGGCGACTTGGCCGCCACCGCCAGCTTGCCCGAGTTGGGGACAATGGTGCCGGTGAGCGGTCCGGTCATCAAGATCAGCTTGTTTTCCGGGGAAAGGGGGTCGATGCCGGGAGAAAGTTCTTCGTAGAGGTACTTGATGCTCAAACCTTTTCCTCCCAGGTAATCCCGGGCCCATTTTTCATTCAAAGGTTCCCTTTGCACTTTCCCGTTATTTAAATTAACGCGCAATAATTGGCCGGTGTAGGACATTAGTGGCTTACCTCCTCAAAGGTCAGGGCACCGGTGGGGCACCAGCTGGCACAGATGCGGCATTGCACGCACACGCCCACACCCTCTTTTTTCTGGACAATAACCCCGTTGGGGCAAACACTGACGCAGAGACCACAATCGGTGCATAGTCCCCGGTTATAGGTTAGGCGTCCCTTTTTTTCCTGGATGGCGCCTGTGGGGCAGGCCCTGACGCAGGCCAGATCGAGGTTGCAAGTATAACCTTTTACTTCAAGGCCGTCCTTGGTATAGTGGGAAGAAATTCTCAGCCGGGCCAGCCGCGGGCTAAACAGGCCTTCATTTTGCCCGCTGCAGGCCAGCTGGCATAGATTGCAGCCTATGCATTTTTCGGGATGAAATGTTAGTGCTTTCAGTGCTTTCAATAAAACTACACTCCTATCAAAAGGCGCAACGATTAACTTTCGCCGTGAAAATTATAATACCTTCTTTAGGGCCGCCAGGGTCGGTGAAAATATGTTCAATGGCAGGCGTTGCTGCACGAAAAAGACCCTGGTCTAGAATACTTTTGCAAAATCAATGCCAACATTTTATGAATTTAGAAGCAGTTGGCTTTGGCCGTTAAAACCGGTTTTTAGACTTTAAGAAGGCTGCCTCCTTCCTGTAATTGACAAGACCGGGGCAGCCGGGTTAGAGCGCAGTGCCGGCTGCCCTTCCTTTAGGTGCTCCGTCATACTCAGTCAGGCCCGGCTTCATTTATTCCCGGAAAAGGTGTATCATGGTAAGTAGCAGCTATGCCGCACCGTGTAGATGTTATTGAGCAGCCAGGGTGCCATTATTTCAAGAAGGAGGTTGACAGTCATAGCCACGCAGGAATGGAACTGGTATATCGAGTACACCAGCCCGCACCACGGCTACATGTATGCCGTGCGCCGTCATATCTACAGTGGAGAAACCCCTTATCAGAGAGTAGATTTGGTCGACACCTATACCTTTGGCCGCTGCCTGATCCTGGATGGAAGGATTCAGTCAGCCGCATTTGACGAGCATATTTACCACGAAGCGCTGATCCACCCGGCGCTGGTACTGCACCGGGAACCGAAGCGTGTTCTGGTAATGGGGGGAGGAGAGGGGGCGGTTTTAAGGGAATTGTGCCGCCATCCGGGCCTTGAGCAGGTGGTTATGGTCGATATTGATCGGGAAGTGGTGGAGCTTTGCCGGAAATACCTGCCCAGCTGGCATTGCAACTGTTTTGATGATCCCCGGGTGGAGCTGCTGCATATGGATGCGCGCCGCTTTCTCGATGAAACCGGGCACCGTTATGACGTCATTTACAGCGATCTGACCGAGCCGGAGGAAGAGGGGCCTTCGCGCCTGCTTTTTACCCGCCAGTTTTATGAGCTGGTAAAAAAGCGGCTTGCGCCGGGCGGCATCCTGGCCGTCCAGGCCGGATGTTTCAGCATGGACTTCCTGGAGGCCCATGCATCCATTCGCAAGACGCTGCAGCAGTGTTATGATAGTGTTTTTTCGTATCATACCTATATTCCGTCTTTCAATGCCAACTGGGGCTTTCTGCTGGCTTCGGAGCACCTCGACCCGCTGGGCCCCAGCGCGGCGGAGATAGATCGCCGCCTGGACAACTTAAGTTCGCCGCTTAAATTTTATGATGGCGAAACACATCACGGCATGTTCCGGGTGCCCAAAGAGATCCGCTCCGCCCTGGCGCAGCACGGTAAAGTAATCGATGATGACGATCCCCTTTCGATTTATTAAAACATTGGCCGCTGCTGCCCGGCTGTAGTGGCGCCTGCCCAACCCTCCCGGGGCACCGGCTGGTTTGCCGGGGAGCCCGGGAGAATATTCTCGGATACACGGAAATCGGGCTATTGGTCAGCCAGGAGCAAAGCCGGGTCCCTTTGTTTGATACGGCCCGCACCCATGCTCTCCGGGCTGTAGAGGAAGCGCTGGCCTGAGTGAATTAATTACGCGAAGGCCAGAGATTTTGCTGGGAGGCGGCGGCATCCCACTTGATCTAGCCAATACAAGAATGCCGGTTCCCTTATGGGGGCCGGCTTTCTTTAGGCTCGCCCGGCATGGGTGCAGCCTAAATTAGAAGGTATTATTGAGATAAAAATAAGCCGGCAGAATTATACGCCGGCTTATTTCTGAATATTAACCCAGCAGCTAGTCATCAAAAGCTTCGCTGACGTTCCATACTTTCCAGACATTGCCTACCAGGTCCGGGTTTGGCTTTAAAGTTGGCTTGCCCGGTTTCCAGCCGGAAGGTGTCGCCTCGGTTCCTTTAGATTCTCTGACCAGCTGGAAGGCTTTGATCTGGCGTATTGATTCACTCACATTTCTTCCTACCGGAGGTGTGAGCACTTCATATCCCTGAATGATCCCATCGGGATCGATGATAAATCTACCGCGTGTTTCCACGCCGGAATCTTCATCATATATACCGTACATTTTACCTATACTTCCATCCTGGTCTGAGAGCATGGGAAAAGGAATATCTTTATTGATCATCTTGGAAAGCTCATGATCGTTCCACATTTTATGGACATAGATACTGTCAACGCTCACTGAGAGAACCTCTACGCCAAGCTCTTGCAACTCTTTATATTTTTCAGCAACTGCTGAAACTTCCGTTGCTCAAACGAAGGTGAAATCACCGGGGTAAAAACATAAAAAAACCCACTTGCCGGCATATTCGGATAGGCTTACATTCATAAATTTTCCCTGAAAAAAGGCCGGTGCGGTAAAATCAGGTGCTGGCTTTCCCACTTTAACCAAGGTCTTCTCCTCCTTTGCTGCAGCCGGGGCTTGCGCAGCCGCTGCTTCAGCTTTCGGCTTTTTTATGGGTGGTCGCTGGCAGCCTGGCTTGAATTCTTCTGGCATAATATGTACTGCCTCCTTTCTTATTCGTTTCACAATCCCCATTCGCTAATAATACTACATCAATTATGTGTCTTTTGCAACCAGTAAGACAATTTATGCTTCTCTTACCCGGTTATAAATACTGGAAGCAACACTGCCGCCACTTCACCCAACCCGTAAAGCTGGTAGACCTGGATGGTCTTGGCGTTAGCCTCCATCAGCCGGGGGATATGGTCATAGTACAGCCGGGCCGCTTTGATCGCACGGAGGGTAAGGGGAGCGGATAGAAGCGGCAGCAGCCACAGCAAGTTTTTGCTGTAGCAGGCATTGATCGCTGCCAGAATATATGCGGCGCCAAAAAGCAGGCCATAGACCTTGATCCCTCTTTCTTTGCCCAGGCGGACAACCCAGTTCCGCTTGCCGCCCCGCATGTCAGCCTCATAATCGGGATATTGATTAATCCACAAGACATTGGCGATGAGGAAACCTAAGGGGAGCGAGGCCAGGATTACCGCCAGGCTGACGGTATGGGCCTGGACCAGGTAGGTGCCGCAGGTAATGAGGGGGCCGAAGGTGAGGCCTACAGAAAATTCGCCGAGGCCGCGGTAAGACAGCTTTAGCGGAGGCAGGCTGTAAAAAAGGGAGAAGAATACCCCCGCCAGGCCGAACCAGAAAACATGGAATTCACGGAATACGACCACAACCAGGCCGATCAAACCGCCCAGGCCCATGGTGGCCAGCCCGATCAGGATAGTTTCCAGCGGCTTAAGTATTCCGTCCACTATGGTTTTCTTGCCCCCGCTGAAGGGGGTGCGCTTGTCGGGGGTCACATAGAGGTCCACGCCGGAGCAGTAATCGACATACTCGTTGAAAGCATTTTTCCCGATTTCAATCAGGTAGATGGCGCTGACACCAACCAGAAACCAGGGCCAGTTGAAAGTGCGCAGCTCGGCAAAGGCCACGGCCGCCCCCACGGCCATGGGTACGGTTGAGGCGATCCAGATTTTCGGATCGGCCAGCTGCCAGAAGCCGCGCCATAGCCTCGCCAGTTCACCCACGTTAAAAAGTTCCTCCCCGTGCTCTTATCTTTGCTGGAGGTCAAAGGCATCGTGCAGCACCCGCACCGCCAGCTCTCCGTACTTGGATTCAATAATACAGGAGATGCGAATTTCCGATGTGCTAATCATCTGAATATTTATATTTTCATCAGCCAGGGCTTTAAACATCCTTGCGGCCACGCCGGGATGGTTTTTTACGCCGATGCCAATGGCCGAAACCTTGGCGATGCTATCGTCGGCTCGTATTTCCCGGGCGCCGATTTCCTCTGCCACCTGGTCCAGCAGGGGCCGCGCCTTGGGCAGGTCTTCCTTGGACAGGGTAAAAGTAAAATCAGTATAACCTTCAATGCTGGCATTTTGAATGACCATGTCCACATTAATCTGCGCTTCGGCCAGCGGAGCTAAAATCTGGTAGGCGATGCCGGGGCGGTCGGGGACATGGATTACCGATAGCTTAGCCACACCGCGATCAAGGGTAATGCCGCTTACAACGGCGCTTTCCATGGATTCAGCCTCCTCTACAATCCAGGTACATTTATCGCTTCCATAAGAGGACTTCACCAGCAGGGGCACACGATACTTCTGTGCCAGCTCCACCGAGCGTATTTGCAGCACCTTGGCGCCCAGGCCGGACATCTCCAGCATCTCCTCGTAGGTAACCTTGCTTAAATGCCTGGCGCTGGGGCAGATATTGGGATCAGCGGTATAGACGCCGTCAACGTCAGTATAAATTTCGCAGACATCGGCCTGCAGCGCCGCCGCCAGGGCTACGGCCGTTGTATCGGAGCCGCCCCGGCCCAAGGTGGTAATATCCCCATTGCCGTTTACGCCCTGGAAGCCGGCCACAACCGGAATGATATTTTGATCCAGGTCTCTGCGCAGCACGCCGGTTGGCAAGTCAATAATGCGCGCCCTGGTGTGGTTTGCGTCGGTGCGCAGCGGCAGCTGCAAACCGGCGTAGGAGCGGGCCCTCAGGCCCAGGCTCGCCAGGGCCATGGCCATCAGGGCGGCGCTGGCCTGTTCGCCGGTAGCCAGCAGCGCATCCAGCTCTCTTGCCGGCGTATCTGAGTTCAACTCTGCTGCCAGTGCTATAAGGCGGTCCGTTTCGCCGCGCATGGCCGAAACCACCACCACCACTTGATGGCCTTCCCTTTTGGTGGCGGCGATAGTGCCGGCCACCCGCCGGATATGGTCGGAAGTGGCCAGGGAACTGCCCCCGTATTTCTGGACGATAAGTGGCATAGCTTCTCACACCCTTGCTGGAACTAATCTGCATGCTCATTTAGAATTAGTGCTTCTATTCTCTCATAATTTTAAGGATGCGGCAATTGTTTTTTCATGGCCTTTCTCTACTGCCGCCTGCGGCTTATCCCTCGTTCCATTGGGAGGGCCTCAACCAGGTGGAGCTCTCCCTGCCTGCCGGTCGAGTATGCCCGATATGGCCCCAAAAAGAGGTGACTGGGGTCGAGTATGCTGGGCTGCGGCAGCTGCCGAAAGGGTTAAAGCTTCGCCGCCGCCAGTGGTGCAGCGTCCAGTTAGATTATACAATGGGTCCATCAAACGTGCGGCAAGAATAGCACGAAAGGGGGAGAGATGCGATAAACCGGGTGAACTTTATGCCTTTCCGGGAGCCCCGCCGGGAGCGCTGCGGACTATGCCGGCAGCGGCTGGCCCTGGCCTACCTGCTCCTGTTCCGGGAAGAGGGGCGGGTGGCCGGTGAGCTTGAGCTTTGTGCCCGCTGTGCCGCGCTGCTGAGGGAGGTGCTCGCGGCCGGCGGCGCCCTGGAGGAGATGGTAGAGATGGAGGAGGCTGATTGATAGTGGAAGAGTTTGTGACCTTGATCGGGAACTGGGGGTTCCCCATTGCTGTAAGCTTATACCTGCTGGTGCGCATCGAGGGCAAGCTGGAAAATCTAACCGACAGCATTCGCCGCCTCAGCGAGGCCATTACCAGGCAGGAAACTTCGCGCAGCGGATAGTCCTTCGCCTAATCCAGGTAAACCGGGTTTTATCGTTGACAGCTCCGGCGGAAAATGGTAGTTTATAGATATTACGGCGGGACAGCACGCCACTCCCCTGCTGGAGCGCGCTCCAGATCCCAGGCATTCTATCTATCTGCCAGGCCCCTTTTTGCGTGTCACGGGGGTTGCAGACTACAAAAAGGAGAGATAAATTTTGCCAAAGCTCAAGCTGGGCTTGCCGGCTGGCAGCCTTCAGGAATCAACCTTAGAAATTTTCAGAAAAGCGGGCTACAATATTAGTGTCGGCGAGCGGTCCTACTACCCGTATATCGATGACGAAGAAATTGAGTGCGTCTTAATGCGCGCCCAGGAAATCCCCAAGTATGTGGAGGAGGGGATCCTGGATGTGGGGCTCACGGGCAAGGACTGGATCAATGAAACCGGGGCTTCTGTGGAGGAGATGGCCGAGCTGACTTACTCCAAGCGCGGCCTGCGGCCGGTACGGCTGGTCATCGCGGTACCGGATAACTCTGATATCCAGGATATTTACGACCTGGAGGGGAAACGCATCGCCACGGAGCTGGTCGAATCGACGCGGCGCTACCTTTTGGAAAAGGGCGTCAACGCCACCGTTTTTTTTTCCTGGGGCGCCACCGAGGTGAAACCGCCGCTTCTGGCGGACGCCATTGCCGAGCTTACTGAAACGGGGCGCTCTTTGAAGGCCAACCATCTGCGCATCATCGATACGATCCTGGTATCCACCCCGCGCGTGATTATGAACCGGGAAAGCAGCCGGGACCCCTGGAAACGAAAAAAGGTGGAGCACATGGTCACCTTGCTGCGGGGAGCGCTTATGGCGGAGCATAAGGTGATGCTGAAAATGAATGTGCATACCGATAACCTGGATAAAATCATTGCCATGCTGCCGGCCCTGCGCAAGCCGACCATATCCAGCCTTTGCGAAGATAACTGGGTGGCCATCGAAAGCGTCGTGGACGAAAAGATCGTCCGGGAGCTCATTTGCAGGCTTAAAGACGCCGGTGCCGAAGGGATCATCGAATATCCTTTGAACAAAATTATCCCCTAAACGCTGGCAGCATTACCAGTATGCTCAAGGCCCGCCCGGGTCCGCAGAAGTTGACCTGGAGCGGGTTCGTGTTATAATGGACAAGTAATGCAGGTGAACTGTGCTTGCCATTTTGGTGCCAGGAAATGGGCAGGTTGCCTGGTTTTTACACTAAATTATATTTAGAGAGGGGAAATGGGTTTGAGTGAAGTGGGAATGGATACCGGCAACATCAATCCGTTAAAGTACAGAACCTATTTTATTGTGGCTGCGGTTTTACTGGTTGTAGCCATCGGCGCCTTGATCGCTGTGCTCCTGGGGCAGGGCGACCCGGCAGTGGCGACAGTGAACGGTGAAAAGATTGCCAAAAGCGAGCTTTATGAAGCCATGTATAACCAGGTCGGCAAAAGCGTTCTGGATGATCTGATCACCAGGCGTCTCATTGCGCAGGAAGCTAAAAAACTGGGGCTCACCGTAACCGAAGCAGATATTGATGAAGAAATTCAGCGCATTATAGATGAAAATTTTATGGGTATGGAGGACCAGTTTGAGCAGCTGCTGGAGCAGTATGGCCTGACCATGGAATCTGTGCGCAACGATGCCCGGGTTAAACTGATGGCCCGCAAGATCGCCGAGACCCAGCTCGAAATTTCCGATGAAGAACTAAAAGAATATTTTGCCGACAACCAGGAGAAATTTAATATTCCCGCTGAAGTAAAAGCGCGCCATATTCTGGTCAAAACAGAGGAAGAAGCCCTCGAGGTGATTGACCTGTTAAATGGAGGCGCCGATTTCGCGGAGCTGGCCAAAGAGCGTTCCGAAGACCCTGGCTCCAAGGATCAGGGCGGTGAACTGGGCTTCTTTAAACCCGGCGAGATGCAGCAGGAATTTGAAGACGCGGCTTTTTCCATGGAAATCGGCGAAATTAGCGAACCGGTGGAATCCTGGTATGGTTTTCATGTGATCGAAGTGCTGGAGAAGAAAAGCGGCCGCGAAGTGACTTTTGACGAGGTTAAAGATCAGGTCTACGAGGAGATGGCCGAAGAAAAGATCTATAAACTTATCCAGGACTTGATTGGCCGGCTGCGTGCTGAAGCCAACATTGTTTACAAGTAACGCGGGTTTAAGTTTCAATGTTTTTAAAAGGGGCTGTCCCAAAAGGGCAGCCCCTACATGGTCCGCCCGGCATGGCGCTGCAGCAGCCGCTTCTGCCGTCGGTGCACGCTGCAGTGCGGCCTTTGGGGCGGCGTTTAGCTGCTTTGCCTGAAGCAATAATACCGAAGGAGCGACGGTAAAGTCGCTCCTTCCTGGTTAAGAATGCGTGAGCCGCCTTGTTACCAGATCCGTCCTGAAAAGTGCAGCCTTCCCTGGCCCGGCGCAACGGCCATCGTCTTTCCCATGACGCGGCTCAGGGCGATCAGCATGATGGTATAGGCGGGAACGGCTATGATCTGCTGGATGATCCGCAGTGGAACGGTGACAACCCGGCTCAGCCCGAAGAGGGTCTCAATGAAGTAGGGAACCATAAATATATCGACCAATACCAGTGTCAATCCCACGGCCACAAACATTGGCAGAATTCCCACTTCACGCCTGGTTTTGCTGACCAGGAGAATAATCAAGCCGGGTATAATCCCCCGCAGGGCCGCGCAAATGGTGAAATGGGGCAGGAAGGCTCCAATGGGGTTGATAAAGTAGCCGACCAGGTCGCCAACGGCGCCGACAATGCCGCCGGCCAGGGGACCCATGAAGATGCCGGCAAAAACAACCGGAAGAGAGCCGAAACCGATGCGCACGCCCTCAACCCCACCGATGGGTATGCGGATGCTGAAAAGCCGCGTTAAAACAATATTCAACGCGATCAGCAAAGCCCACCGGGTCATGATCCGGGTCGAAATTTGCCCTTTCAAGATTAACACCTCCCTTCTCTATAAGGATGGGCAGGTTGCCGCATCCAGGAGAAGAAGAGGCTTTGGCTCTCATTCCCATGTAACAGCGGACGCGGTGTTATGTCGCAGACATATTCAATTTTATGCCTTTCGTCTAAGAGCAACTTCCCATCTCTTAGCACTTAACGCATAACACCTACTCTGCCACTAATAATCAGTATACATTTTACTATATATATCGACAAAAAAACAAGCATAATTTTCTATGATTAATCACCAACGGAGAAAAAATTCGCTTTTTTGAAACACGGCCGGTGCCTGAAAATATTTATTTAATATCCGGATTAAGCCTGGCCGGGAGGCATATATTCTTAAAGGAGTGGAAAATAGGGGGGGGTTGAGTGGCCAAACAGAAAATATTGCTCATGCTGCTTGCGGTGCTGGCGGCGACCCTGCTTGCAGCCGGCGGCTGTGATGCAGGCGCAGAGAAAAGGGACCCCGGCGGCATGGAGCCGCAGGGAGAAACCAGGGCGCTGCTGCTTTTTTTCGCTGAAGCTAAGGCGATCAATTCGGGCAAACAGGGCGAATACGGTTTTGTGGCCCCGGTGGTGCGGGAAGTTGCCGCTGGCGAAGACCCGGTGGAGGCGGCGCTGGCAGAGTTAATCCGGGGGCCCCTGCCGGAGGAGGGAAATTTTTTCGCTACGGTTCCTTCAACCGCCCGGGTGCTGGCGGTGCAGGTGGATGGGCCGGTGGTATATATCGATTTTTCCCATGCGCTCCTTTCCGACAGCCCGGGCGGCACATTGAGCGGCATGGTTTTCATGCAGTCCATCGTCTTTACCATGACCCAGTTCCCCGAAATAGAGAAGGTGGCGGTCCTGGTAGAAGGTGATCCCTGGTGCGACGGGCATATGATCTGGGAAGAGCCGCTGGGGCCGGAGGATATAATGATCAGCACGGTGGAAGGGAGCTAAGAACGCCCAAGGGCGGGGGATAAGCAGCAGCCGATAGGTGGAATGCATAATTGCATATTCTTTATGCACGGGCGAAAACCACAGGGGCGCAGCCGGACAGCGCCCCCAACAGAGTCCCCTCGCCGGTGCTGAACCTAACATGCCCTTGCCGCCACTTAACCATGATGCCCGTGGAAAGAAGACTCGCAAAGCTCCTGGCCACATCCTGAAGCCAGGAGTCTTTCTCTTTCGAGGCGGCGGGTTCGCAGTTCTTTCCTTAAAAATAGAAAGAGCATTACTGACAGGAGCGTTGTGGCTATATCCGCCGCTGGCAGGGCGCGGATGAACCCGTTAAAGCCCCATGTTGAGCTGAAGAGGGCCAGGAAGGGGACGTAGAAAAGACCTTGCCGGCTTATGGCGATCACCAGGGATTGCCCGCTTTTGCCCAGGGATTGAAACATGGACATGAGGAGAAACTGGGCCCCCAGGACGGGCATGCCCAGGGCAAAGGACCTGATGACTTTTGCGCCCAGCTCGATGACGATTGGATCGTTAATAAAAACCTTGATCCAGAAATCGGCAAACGCGTAGAAGAGGAGAGCAAAAGTGGTGCACATGATCGTACCGCTGAGGATCGCCTTTTTGATTGTCTCCAGGAGGCGGTTATATTTTTTAGCCCCGTAGCTGAATCCCATCAAGGGCTGGCAGCCGTGGCCCATCCCCATGGAGAGCATGACGGTGATATTGGAGATTCGCTTGGCCACCCCGTTGGCCGCCACCACATCGTCCCCGAAAGCGGCCGCAAAGACGTTGCCCACGGCAAAGCCGGCGCTGGTCAGAATCATCCCGATGGAGGCCGGGATGCCGATCTTCAAGATTTCGGCATAAACCTCCCGGTCAAAGCGATAATGCTTCCAGGAGATAGAGACAACCCCTTTTTTCCTGGTATAAAAAGAGAGGCAGTATAAAAATCCGACAATGTTGCCGATAACCGTAGCGATGGCGGCTCCGGCCACATCCATCTTCAGCGGAAAGATAAAAATGGGGTCCAGGACGATATTCAGCAGGGAGCCGCTGACCATGCCGATCATCGCTTCCCTGGTTGCCCCTTCGGAGCGCAGCAGCCCCGCCAGGGCCATCTTCAGGCCGATAAAGGGGCTGCCCAAGAGCATGATCGATAAATACCTTTTTCCAAACCCGATCGTATTAACGCTGGCGCCGCAAGCCATCAATATGGGCTCAATAAAGATCAGTCCGACGATGGAGACGGCGGTGCATACGACTGCCGCCGACCAGAAGGCAATCGCACCGGCCCGGCTGGCGCCTGCCCTTTCCCCCTTTCCCAGCAGCCGCGATATCAGGGAGGCGCCCCCCACCGCAAAGACATTGCCAAATGCCTGGATCATCATAAATACGGGGATCGATATGGAGATGGCGGCGACCATGTTCGGCTCGTTCAGCTTGCCGATAAAAAAAGTATCGGTCATGTTATAGATTACCTGCACCAGCATGGCCATCATCGTCGGGACGGCCAGGGTCCAGATGGCTTTGTACACGGGCATAGAATCCAAAATATGCGTTCGATCCAACTGCTTCTTCATCATGATTACTGGTACCTTCTTCTTTTATTTTTTTCAAATGGTCACGGCAATGGTGTCCAGGACTTTTTTTGAAAGAGGGGGAAATGGTGACCTGGGAATTTGCGTTACCCTTGAGCCAGTATAGCAATACTCTGTTAGGGCTGTCAACCAAAGCATTTTCTATAAATTTACTATTAAAGGCAAGCTGGCCCGGCAGCAAAATATGGGCCACCCCCGAGGTTTCAAGGTGAGTAAACGCCAAATCCTCGTGGGAGGGGGAGGGCTGCGCAGCAAGCGGGGTTTTATCAACTTGCCACTTTCCAGGGGGTAGAAGAGCAAGAAGGGGGCAGACCTGCCTGCCCGTCTGCCCCCTTACCTGAATAACCGTTGGGATTTAATCTAGCCCCCCCCTTTCTTAAAGGGGGGCAGGGGGGGATTAATGACCCTTAAGAGATCATGGCCTCAATGTTCTTCATGATTACCGAAATATCTTTCGCATATTCGGGCGATCCGTCGATAACCAGGTAACCTTTTTTCATCGCCTCGACGTTGTCAATTTGCCCGGTCAGGACCAGAAAAGCGCTCTCCGTGGATTGAAACATCATGTGCACGAAGGCGCGCCGCCGGGTGTAGATGCCCTTGCCCGCCTTGGTTTTGCCGCGGCAAATTCTCAGGTAAGCGGCCGGTCCGTTCGGCTGCACCGACCACTGGAAAATGCGGTCAGGCATGTTTTCAGTAAAGCGCCGCATTTCTTCGTATCCGGCCCGGTTCAGCTGCGACAGGGCTACGGTAATAAAGTAGAGCAGCAGCTTAACTTTTAGCGCTTTGCCCGCGGCATCCTTGGGCAGCTTGTTCGGCAGAAGCAGGGTCAGGCCCAGCATGAGCGGCAGGAACCCGACCAGTGTGCCGAAATTTTTCAAGGCGCCCTTTATCTTGGGCACAGCGATTTTTCCGGTCATTAAGGCCACAAAGTCGTCCGCCGTTTTGAATACAAAATCGATCTCCGGGGCTTCATGCCTGCCTTGATTAAATGTTAGCTGGCCATCGCTAAAGGTGAGATGGCAGGCCAGCTCCGGGTCATCTTTAACCTGGAACTGCACCGTCCGGTTCCAGGAGGCGTATTTTTGGGCCAGTTTGGGGTCATCCTCCACCAGGACCCTGGTCAGGGGGAGAGCCGCGTTCATCAGCAGTTTGGCCAGCAGTCTTTTATCTTCAGCCATTGCGCTAACGCCGCCTCCTTTCTATACTTCGTCTTCCCAGTCGTCGTCCGCTTCTACCTCCTGCCCCAGCATCTCTAAGATGGCTTCGGTAATCCCGTCGCTGTCCAGCTTATAGATGTTGTAGAGGTCATCGGTGAGGCCGACGATGGCAAATTCGTCCTGCAGGCCGAGCCGCTTCAGGCGGCATGATTTACCCGCTTCGGTGATGGCCTCGGCCACGGCGCTGCCCAGGCCGCCCAAAATGTTATGGCTTTCCACGGTGATGATCTTGCGGGTGTCGTTTACCGCGGCGAAGACAGCCTCCTTGTCCAGGGGTTTGATCGTATGCATGTTCAATACTCGCACCTCAATGCCCTTGCTCTCTTTAAGGGCCTTGGCCGCCTCCACGGCATAGAGGACACAGGGGCCGCAGGCGATGACAGTAATGTCGGAGCCCTCGTGCATGGTTACCGCTTTGCCGATGGTGAAGCCGTAATCTTCGCTTTCATAGACTGTCTGCTCGAAGCCGCGTCCGATGCGGATATAAACGGGGCCTTCGTGCTCCAGGCAGGCCCGCACCGCGGCAGCGGTTTCGTAGCCGTCCGCCGGAACGATCACGGTCATGTTGGCAAAAGAGCGCATCACGGCCAGGTCCTCGGTGCAGTGGTGGGTTGTTCCTGCCGTGGCGAAAGAGATGCCCGAGTGGGTGGCGATAATTTTCACATTAAGCTTCTGGTAGCAGATGTCGGTGCGCACCTGCTCTCCCGCCCGCAGGGCTGCGAAAACGGCAAAGGTGGAGACAAAGGGGGTAAACCCGGCCAGGGCCAGCCCGGCTGCTACACCAAACAGGTTCTGTTCGGCGATGCCCACGTTAAAGAAGCGCTCGGGAAAGCGTTCGCCAAATTTTCCGATCTTGGTGGACTTGGCCAGGTCGGCGGTGAGAGCTACGATATCCTTTCTCTTCTCGCCCAGCTCGGTCAGCACGTGGCCGTATATTTCCGCCGGCGTCATGGCGTCTGTATCGTAAACATGGTAGGTTAAACCGGTGCTCATATGTAAAATCCTCCTTTCAGTGATGGGCCTTTAAGCTTTTCCGTAATAGCGGTCGATCGATAAAAGGGCATTCTTCTCTTTTTCCGAATCAAGTCCGCCGTAGTGCCAGGCCGGGTCGTTTTCCATAAAGTCAACGCCCTTGCCCTTGACCGTATGGGCAATGATTACCGTGGGTTTTCCCTTGGTGGCCTGCGCCTCTTCAATGGCGTCGCCGAGCTGCTTAAAATCGTGGCCGTCCACCTCAAGCGTATGCCAGCCGAAGCTGATCCACTTGTCTTTCAGCGGCTCCAGGGCCATGATTTCTTCGACCACGCCGTCGATGCAGAGGCGGTTTCGATCGACGAAACAGGTTAAATTGTCGAGCTTGTAATGGTGGGCAAACATGGCCGCCTCCCAGATGCTGCCTTCATGGCATTCTCCATCGCCCACAATGCAGTAGGTGCGCCAGCTCTGCTGCTTTAGCTTGGCCCCCAAGGCCAGGCCGGCGGCGAGGGAGAGACCGTGCCCCAGGGAACCGGTGGAGGCGTCCACGCCGGGCACCTTAAGGCGGTCCAGGTGCATGCCGAAGGGTGAGCCGGTGTGATTAAACTTTTTCAACAGCTCTTCAGAAAAGTAGCCTTTATCGGCCAGGAGCGGCGCGTAGCCGACACCACCGTGGCCCTTGCTTAAAATGACCCGATCTCGCTCTTCCCAGTCGGGCCTTTGCGGATCTACATTGAGGTAATGATAATACAGCACCACCAGGATGTCTGTCTGGCTAAGGGCGCCTCCGGCGTGGCCTCCGCCGGCCCAGACAATGGTTTGAATGGTTTTGCGCCTGATGGCCCAAGCTTTCTCTTTTAAACCGGCAATTTCAGTTTCCGTCAGTGGCACGAGATCTTCAACCTCCTTAAGGGGTTAATTTTTTTATGCGGCTACATTTTATTTTTGATCGCCTTCAGCGCAGCTTCGACGTGGTTTAGCGTTTCCTGGATGTCTTTGTCTTCATGGGCTGTGGAGATAAACCAGTTGTGGTGGGGATGGAAAAAGGAGCCCCGCCTGGTTACTTCGGCGCAGAAAGTTTGCTGCAGAAAATAGTCCGGGTCGTCTTTAAAATGCATAAACGGCAGCCCCGGGGTGCCTGATGTCTCAATTTCCAGGCCGTATTGGGCGCCCAACTCTTCCAGGCCTTCCATCAGCATTGTCCCGGCCCGTTTAATTTTTTCCACGCCGTTGGTTTCCTTGAGCGTTTTTAGCGTGGCCAGGGCGGCGGCCATGGGCGCCGCCGACATCCAGAACGAGCCGGTGTAAAGCACCTTGGAAGCTGCATTCATCAGCTCTTTGCGGCCCACGCAGGCCGAAATGGGATGGCCGTTGGCAATGGCCTTGCAGAAGCAGATCAGGTCCGGCTTGAAGCCGAAGTATTCGTTTGATCCGCCGAGATGCAGCCGGAAGCCGGTGCGCACATCATCTAAAATGAGCACAATCCCTTCTTCCTTGCAGATTTTTTCGATGCCCTGCCAGTAGCCTTCCGCAGGCAGCTCCTGTTTGCCGTACGTGATGTGGTGGTAGGGCTGGGCGATAAAGGCGGCAATCTCGCCGCGGTGCTTTTTGACCAGGGCTTCGAACCCCTCCAGGTCGTTCCACTCCACGTAAAGCATGTTGAGGTGGTCCTCCGGGGTAATGCCGCCGTGCCCCAGGGAGGTGCACCAGGGGGCCACCCCGTGATAATGCTTGTTGACCATGATCACTTTTTTGCGCCCGGTGTGGGCCCGGGCCACCAGGAGGGAATAGGTGGTGACGTCGCCGCCATTTTTGGCGAAAAAGGCCCAGTCAGCCACGGGAATCAGGTCCACCAGGAACTCGGCCAGCTCCACCATGACCGGGGCCGGATGGTTGGTGCAATTGGCGGCGGCCTGCTGCGCTGCGGCCGCCTCCTCCACGGGAGCATAATTATACCCCAAAATCATGGGGCCGTAAGCGCACATGTAATCAATAAATTCGTTTCCGTCCACATCGGTATAGCGGCATCCCTTGGCTGTGGCCGTGTAATAGGGAAAAGCCCCCGGCACCTGGAGCGTGGGGGACATATGTCCATAGATGCCCCAGGGAATTACCTCCGTCGCTCTGGCGAACAGCTCTTTTGACTTGGTAAAAGTGTAGAGCTCGCGTTCTTCTTTAGCCATGATCTATCCTCCTCTGCCAAGCTAAAGGGTGATCAAACTCACGTTAAGTACATGGACAGTCGATCCAGCAGCGGGTTAATTCCATCCAGCAGGGGCACATTGCCCCGAATTTTAATTCGTTCTCCGCCCACCGCCGCATAAATATCGAGCTTGCCCTGAAGCAGCCCCCAGGCCGTGTCCAGATCGGCAAATTCGAGGATGGCGTTGGCCTTTTCCGCCGGGCCGCGCGCGGCAAAAAATCTGCCCTGCCTGACCCCAATATGGGCTGCCGGACCATCCACAACCCTGACTTCCAGCACGCCGTCGGGCAGGCGGTCCACCACCGGCTTCATCTCCGGATCATGCTCACCGACAATTTTAACCCCGAAGGCGAGGGCATAGAGATTTAAGCGCACGCAAAAGGCAAAAGTTTCGGGGTTTTGCAGCAGCTCTTCAGAAGGTCTGAGGTAGTATTCCAGTCTTCCCAGCACTGTGTCCAGGGCCAGCAGCTTTTTCAGGTGGAAAAGCCCCAGCAGGCCGGGGCGGGGGCTTTTATTGCTTTGACCCTGGAAAACTTCATTTAAGAAGCGGGCGTCTTTAAAGGTTAAAGTGACCTTGGGTCCTTTAACCCCGCCGGGGTGGGCTTTCACCTCGCCCTGTTTAAAAGCGAGGGCCGTGGCCGGGTCCCCACCGGAAACCTGCAGCTGCAAGGTTACATTCCAGTCTTTGACCGCTTCTTTGACCTGCGGCTCAAAGGCGGCGATGTCTTCCAAAAGGGGCAGAATCGCGCCCAAGTGCAGCCGGGCCAGAACATTTTGCTTGGCGTTTTCCATCCTTTCCTTTCACCTCATTTTGGGCAAATTCATAGGGTACAAATATTCATTATTTAATATTCGTGAAGTGGTGTGATAATCCTTCTAAATATTGAATTTGTTCCAATAATGAGTTAATTGTATGAACATCAACCGATCGGTGCCGCGCCATTTGATCAAAAGCGGCTGGAGCGAAGCTTGTGCCAGGGCGAGCGGGTTAGCTGGATGGCGGCCCGGTGGGCCTGCAGCTCCATGCTTTCATCCAGGGACTTGAATGCAAATTGCTGGCTGCGGTAAGCAATGGCTTTCTGCAAAAGGTAATCGGTCAGCCATGGATTTTTGGGCAAAAGGGCGCCGTGCAGGTAGGTGCCGATAACATTGTTGTACACGGCCCCTTCCGTTTTATCTGCACCGTTGTTGCCGTGCCCGTGGATCACTTCGCCCAGAGGTTTAACGGAGGGGCCCAGGTGGGTGCGGCCGGCGTGGTTTTCGAATCCGACCAGGGTGCGGGGCGGATCCCACAGGGCGGAGCGGATGACAATGTTGCCGATCATGCGCTTGCGGCCAGCTTCAGTATGGAGGTCGAGGATATCCAGCCCGGGGAGGCGCACTCCTCGAACGGTGGTGTAGTACCGGCCGAGCAGCTGATAAGAGCCGCCAATAGCCAGGATGACCATACCCCTTTCAACGGCCTCAAGAAGGGCGTCGCGGCGTTCTTTAAGAGCATTAACTGCCATTTTTTGCTCGTATTCCTGGCCGCTCCCCATGAACAGCAAATCGCATTTGGCGAAATTAATGCGGTCACCGGGATGGACCGAAACCAGGTTAAAAGGGAGGCCGTGCCATCCGGCCCGCCGGCAGAGGGCGATTATATTGCCCCGGTCGCCGTAAAGATTGAGATGATCGGGGTAAAGATAATAGATATTAATCTTAACCACTTGTTGAACCCTCCCGGCGAGGGCGGCTGATCCCCAGGGCATTCAGGGCGCGGCGCAGATCAAACATGGCCGTGTACGTGGGCATGATCAAGAGGATTTCTCCCGGCGGCGTAAGCTTCAGGGCCTGCAAAAGGGCCTGCCTGGAGTTTTCAACAGCAATAATGGCCCCCGGCTCAATACCGGCATATTTCAGGCGCACAGCCATATCCCAGGCCCTCTGCCCCGATACCACCACCGGGGCGAGCCGCTCCCCGCTTGTGGCCAGCTGCTCAAAATCAACGTCCCATAACCACGATATATCGGTGCCATCGGCGATCCTATCGTTGATGGCAATGAGCAGATGAATTTGTCCCCGCCGCTCCATCAGTGTGCGCAACACCTCGTTGGCGCCCACGGCATTTTTCACCAGGGCCATGACCAGGGTCCGCCCCTTTACGGTAAAGCGCTCCATGCGCCCGAAAGAGGGGGTGGCAGCGGCGATGGCTGCGGCGATGGCTGCAGGGGACGCGTTTAGGGCCCTGGCGCAGGATGCCGCGGCCAGGACATTGTAGAGGTTGTAGATGCCCAGCAAAGGGCAGGTCAGCTCCAGGGGTTCGCCATGCAGGCGCAGCTTGAGCACCGTTTGCCCGTCCTCCCTGACAGAGCGGTCCACCAGGGCCACGTGGGGCTCGGGCCTGCTGAAGCGGCACTGCGGGCAGCGGTAGCGGCCCAGGTGGGCGAAATAGACCCGATCATAGTGCAGCCGGTGGTGGCAGCGCGGGCAGCTCTTGATATTCCGGACTGCGCCCTGGAGGCGATGCGGCGGCAGCTTTAGCTCCAGGCCATAGTACCAGGTGGGGCTGCTCCGGTCGCCGGGCATGCCGGCCAGGGAAGGATCATCGGCATTTAAAACCTGGAAGCTTGCCGCAGGAAGAGCATCCAATCCGCTTTTAATCTTTTTTTGTATGTGGTCTGTATCACCGAAGCGATCCAGCTGGTCGCGGAAAATATTGGTCACCACGGCGCCCCGGGGCTGCAGCTCTTCGACAACGAAGGGAAAGGCGCCTTCGTCCACCTCCATCACGCCGATGCTGGCGGGGAGGCTTGCTCCCCAGGTGCTGGCACCGATGAGGGAGGAAGCCACCCCCCAGGACAGGTTAGACCCGGACTGGTTGTGCACACAGGGGTACCCGGCCTCTCGCAGTATGCTGGTAAGCAGGTGTGAAGTTGTGGTTTTGCCGTTGGTGCCTGTGACGACCAGGCTGCCGTGCGCAAACTGGCGGCCCAGGTAAGAGAGAAGATCGGGAGCATATTTTAAAGCGGTGCGCCCGGGCAAAGTGGTGCCGCCCCGCCCGGTAATCCGGGTCAGGCCCATGATGGTTTTACCCAGCCAGACGCCGCCTAGATGTTTCAGTGAGCGGTTTTTGCCGGGCTCGCGCCTACCGTTGGTTTCAGAATGGGGCATATTTTTCTCAACCGGGTTGCACGGTTTCTCCTTCTTAGCAGGATTTTCAGGTGCTGCCGTGGAGCGGAAAGCTGATGAATGTTTTCGACGCCGGCGGCCTTTTTCCTGCCCCGCCAAAAAACCTGTTAATTTAAATTATTGCCGCTAGAGGCTGTTTTAATCCTGGCAGGCGGTTTATCCATGGCGATGCTGTCTTTTGGGGTTGTTAAAAAAAATGGGGCCGCACCTGGAATTGAAGGATGAAAATGAAAAGCGCTCAGGCCATTTTTAAACCGGATCAAGAGAACCAAAAGTCGCAAGCATACAGCAAGGGGCCGTCCTCGCTGGCTTTTGGACAGCCCCGGTTAAAGGCTAACTGGCTTGCCGGCGCGCCTGCGCTACCCGGCCATGTTTTGAACCAGATCGGCGCGGGTGACAATGCCGATTAATTTTCCTGCCGCATCGACGATGGGCACACGGTTAATTTTACGCCTGGTCATCAGCTTGGCGATTTCCGTTGTCGGGGTATCTTCTCTGGCGGTAAACACTTTTTTGGTCATCACGCGTGATACTTTGGTTGTGGCCAGTTGATCAATCCCTTTGCGCAGGGAAGCCAGGTCTGATATATCAGCGTAGGGAGAGATCCAACCGGATAAGTCGGTAAAAGGAACGACGTTAACCTGGTGGGAATAGCGGACAATATCGGTGTCGGAAATGATTCCGACCACATTATTGGCGTCGTCCACGACGGGCAAGCCGCTGAGGTGATTCTTGGCCAAAAGGTCAACGACCTCTTTAATCGTTTGCTCTTCGGTAACGCTGACCACTGGGGTGGTCATGATATCGCGGGCAAGTGCTGGCAACTCCAACAAACCTCCTCCATCAGTATAATTGATTAACTACTTTGTAAATTCTACAAAAGGTGAATTGTTCCTGCCCCATATGGAGAAGGCTGCTTCCTTGTCCGAGTAAATTCTTTGCCTGCCCGCGGTTTTCGCTTTCTAGGAATTTAGGATCCAGAGCTGTAAGGCGGCGTACCGCACAATGTTACATGGAAATAAAGGAATTGGGGGATATTTATTCGAATATGAATAACGATATTTGTAGCCGTTTGGTTTAAATCTCGTTTTGGAAAGGGGAACTGGTGGTGAAAGGCAGAGACAGTTCTTTTCAGGAACTTGTAAAACGCTCAATTCGCAATATTCCGGACTTCCCCCGGGAAGGAATCCTATTCAGGGATATTACGACACTGCTGCAAAATGGACCCCTGTTTAACCGGGTCATTGACATGCTTTATGAGTACTGCCGCGCCAGGGAAGCGGAAGGAATACTAGCCATCGAGTCGCGGGGCTTCATTTTTGGCGGGGCCCTGTCCGACCGCCTGAAAATACCCTTTATTCCGATCCGCAAGATCGGCAAACTGCCGCACGTTACAGAAAAAGAATACTACACCCTTGAATACGGCGAAGCCTGTGTGGAGATTCACCGGGATGCCTTAAAAGAAGGACAAAAAATCGTCATTATCGACGACCTTTTAGCAACAGGCGGGACCGCCGCCGCTGCGGCCAAGCTGGTGGAAAAGTGCGGGGGAAAGGTGGCCGGAATTGCTTTTCTGGCGGAGCTTAAGTCATTGAAAGGCCGGGAAAAACTGAAGCAATATGACGTCTATTCTTTAGTCCAATACGATGACTAGCTTGCCAGGGGGGATTGGGTGGGAAATAGCAAGAGGGCTCTTTAAATGAGAACGGCTAAAGGGGCCTGAACGTGGCTTTCCTGAAAAGATTAAAGGAGTCCGTAGCAAGAATTAGCCCTCCCCGGTTTGCTGCTTGTTTTCCTCACGGCGGTGGTAGAGGACGCGGCGCGGGTAAGGGATTTCAATATTTTCATGGTCGAAACGCTTTTTAATGGCCCGGCGCAGCTCCCGCTCGATCTGCCATTGCTTTAGGGGCTCTGTGCGGGCGACGATGCGAATGACGATGCCCGATTCGGCCAGGTCGGTGACACCGAGGACAGTGGGCCCGTCCACTATTTCGGGATGCTGTGCAGCCATTTCTGCAGAGAGCTCTTCTAAGATCTGGATGGCCCGGTCAAGATCCGCTTCGTACGATACCCGGACATCAACCAAGGCCCGCATCTCTCCCCGGACATGGTTGGTTACATTTTCAATATTTCCGTTGGGGATAATATGCAAGTCGCCGCTGAAATCGCGCAGCTTGGTCACCCGCAAGCCCACCTCTTCCACGATGCCGACATAATTGTTCACGGTAATCATGTCTCCCACGGCGTACTGGTCTTCCATGAGCAGCAGGAAGCCGGTGATGATATCCCGCACCAGGCGCTGTGCTCCGAAACCGATGGCAATGCCGGCCACCCCGGCCGTGGCCAGGAGCGGGGCCAGTTGCACCCCCAACTGGTCGAGAATAATCAGCAGCGCCACAAAGGCGACCAGATAGCGCCAGATCTGCTTAATCAGCGGCTGCAGGGTGTGCGCCTTTTTTTCTTTCGGCGGATCGGCCGTTTTTTTCTTGAAATATTCGTCGATGACCCGGTTGCCCGCTTTCTGCAGCAGCCGGGCGATGATAAAGATGATTAAGATGGTCAGGAGCCTTTCCGTCCAGGCAAGGATCAGCTGCTCCCACTCCATCGCCTCCCAGTTCAGGTTCCGGAAGAGCTGGTTGATGCGGTCAAACATAAGCTGCATCTCCTCCCAAGGCGATCCCGCTTCGGTGCAGGTCTGCACTTTTACCTTATGATATCACAACCGATCCGCAAGATGAATCCGGTGTAACAACCGGTTATCGGTATCTCGTATGTGGCGCCTATCATATTTTTTATAAAATTGAGGAAGAGTGAGCACGGTGCCCAGGGGCCGCAGGCCCGGCCCCAGGAAGGTGCGCCCGCCGTGGTTTTCAAAACCACCAGGGTGCGCGGTGGGGAAAAACAGTGGCAGCGGGTGACAATATCACCGGATCATCCGCTTCCGTACCCCTTCGGTGTAAAAGTCGAACAGTTCCAGGCCGGGGATCTGCTCTCCGCCGGCGGCAGTATTGTGTTCAGGGCCGAATGGTGTCTTTGCTGTGCGGCATTCTGGTGCATGTGGGGGGCGATTATGGTAAAAGACCGCGCATAAATAATCCCCTGCAGGCAGCGTCGCAGGGGACAAAAAAACAGTCAAGCTGTTCAGCTTCAGTGGGCGGGCTTGTTGGGATAAGGAAGCTGGTTTTTATAACCGCTGAAAACATCGTAAGCGTCCCTTACCTGCTCCGGATGCGCGATGTCCGCAGTGTATTCCCCCATGTTAAACAGGACTTCCACCGCCTGCTGGTGCAGCTCCTGGACGCGGCTGCGGTTTGTTTGAATGATATTATAGAGGGTGGGGTCAAATGCTTCGTTCAAGCCGGTTGAGTAACCGAGCAAAATTTGTTTCTCGTGCATGAGGACGCCGTTTAAGCGATCCCGGTCGTTGACAGTGACATCTTTGGGCTGCTGCATCTCGCCTGAGAGCTGCTTGCCGATCTTTTTGGCCCCGCTTTTGGTGGTTATTGTTGCAGTGGTGTCCATAACCCAGGCCTCCTTGTTATTGAATGCTGGAAAGGTAGTTAAACATATCGGTATAGTTCTGCTGGTGAGTTTGGCCGAATTTTTCCAGCTGCTGGCTCAAGTTCTGGTCCGCCATTTGGCTGGCGTACTGGTTGCAGAGTTTGGCCATGTGAAGTTCCCAGGACAGAAAATCCTTGACATAGTTAAGCTCCTTGGTCGAAATATTTTTCATCCCGTCACCTCCCCGCACGTATTCGGAGTCTCCTTTAGTTTGCTGCTTTTGGTGGAAATTAAACGGCGGCTATTAAACCATTTAAGGAAGGTTATTAGTTGAACAAACAGTATGGCATTTGTTACACTGGAGTTTAAAGAAGCTAAGGCATACAATCTGCCAGCTGCCGGTTAGCAAAGAAGGAGGCCAAAGGCATGGAAACCATACCGGTTAAAGACTTGCTTCCGATCCCTGAATTGACGGCGGCGCGCCGCCTCCTGGTGGTTCAGCCTCACCCCGATGACGCTGAAGTGGGGGCCGGGGCCACCATAGCCAAACTGGCCCGGGATGGCGCAGCGATCGCCTGTTTAACGGTAACCGACGGGCGTTTGGGCACCGAAGATCCCGCTGTGGATCCGGCTGAACTGGTGCGGATACGCCGCCGGGAAGGAGAAGAGTCCGCCCGGATCCTGGGCGTTGCAGAAACCTACTGGTTGGACTTTCCCGACGGCGGGATCATGGATCCGGCGCAAGTGCGCGCCCGGATTACGCGGGTGCTGCGGCAGTTTAAACCGGATGCCTTAATGGTCAACGACCCCTGGCTGCCGTACGAAGCCCACCCGGATCACCGCGCTGTTGGCCTGGCTGCGTTGGAGGCCTGCCTCTTCAGCGGCTTTCCCCACTATTGTCCCGAACAGCTCAAGGAAGAAGGCCTGGCCCCCCACAAGGTGGACCAGGTGGCGCTTTACTTGAGCGCTTATCCCAATACATATGTCGATGTAACTGCAACCTGGGATTTGAAGCTGGAAGCGCTGCGCCGGCACCAGAGCCAGTTTAACCCGGGCATGCTGGAGCTGCTTTCGTTTTACCTCGCAGCGAAAGCCCGCGAACAGGCGCAAGGCCGCGGCTTCGAGATGGCCGAGGCCTTTAAGGTGCTGACTCCCACCCACCTGCACTGCTTCGAGGAAGCGTGGCGGGTATAAGCCGGAAGTCAAACCCCTCCCCCTGGTGGGGGAAGGCAGGGTGGGGGGGATTAAGGCTTTGGGAGAACTAAGGGAAGCCAGAGGCCAGGCAAAGGTTTGTAGAGGCTAAACGACACCAACAACTATAGAGGCAGATTTATAGTAAATGGAGGTTTTTAATCTAACCTCTAACCTCTAACTTCTAAAAGAACCCTCTCCCGCCGGGGGAGAGGGAACTGCCGCTGCTGCGCTGCTTACTTGGGGAACGCGAGGGCGTTGATGAATTCTTCCTGGAAATCCTGCCGTGTGGAGAGCTCCACATGCTCAATTCTTTCCGGCAGGGCAAAGGCCCGCTCCCGCACTGACCGGGAGATCAGGGCCATTTTAGCGCCGTCTCCGGCGGCATTGCCGATAGGTGTAATCTTTTCCGGCGGCAGGTCGGGCAGCAGCCCCAAAGACAGGGCGCTTTCCACACTGATATAGTTGCCGAAGGCGCCGGCCAAAAGGACGCTGTCCACATCGGCTTCAGTAATCCCTACCTGTCGCAGCAGCACCTTAAAGCCGGCGTAAATGGCCCCCTTGGCCAGCTGGAGCTCCCGCAGGTCCGCCTGGGTTAAAACCACGTCTTTTCCTGTTGCCGACTGCTCCGCGTAAGCGAGCACGATCTCGAAGCCGTCCTGGCCGCGGCGTATTCTCTCTTTTAAGCGGGACGGCAGTTTATGCCCCTCTTTTTCAGGATTGACAAAACGTCCGGAAGGCTCAATTACCCCGGCCCGGAGCAGCGCCGCCGCCGCGTCGATGAGCCCGGAGCCGCAGATGCCGCGCGGTGCAGCTTCGCCGATTGTCTGCAATTTTACGTCGTCTTCCACCTGCACTGCTTCAATAGCGCCGTCTGCCGCGCGCATGCCGCAGCGGATTTGGGCGCCCTCGAAAGCGGGGCCGGCGGCGGTGGAGCAGGTGAGAAGGCGCCCTTTCGCCGCCAGTACCAGCTCGCCGTTGGTCCCAATATCCACGGCAAGGCAGTTGTCGCTGCGGCGGTCCATCTCGGCCGCCAGGATCACTGCCACCGTATCCGAACCCACATACCCGGCGATATTCGGCAGGAGCACAACCCGCCCGGAGGGGTTCATGGAGAGTCCCAGCTGTGCCGCTTCAACCTCCAGTGCCTTCTGAAAAGCGGGAACAAAGGGGGCGGGGGCCAGGTTGGTTGGATCTATACCCATGAAGAGATGGCTCATCGTGGTATTGCCCACGGCCACCGCTTCATAAATTTCATTTTGGGCTACTCCCGCTTTTTGCATAAGTTCCCGGATAATGCCGTTCATCGCTTCGATTACTTTTCGCTGCAGGGCCGCGCGGTTTTCCGCTCCCCTGGCAGCATAGGTGATGCGGGAGATAACATCGGAACCGTAAATATTTTGCGGGTTGGTCGCCGCAGCCACAGCCACTACGGCGCCGCTGCGCAGGTCCATCAGGGAGCCCATCAGGGTTGTGGTGCCGATATCGAAGGCCAGCCCGAACATGCGCGCCGTGGTGTCTCCCGGCTCCACGGCCAGAAGCTGTTTTTCCGAGAGGACCGCCGTAATCTTAAAGCGCTCTTGGCGCAGAATGCCCGGCAGGTCGGCGATAAGAGGCAAATTGACCTTTAGAGCGGGGCGCTGCAGCTCCCGCAGCAAGCGCTCCAGGTCAGGAGTTTGATCATCAATGGAGGGACGCGGCAGTTTTAAGGCGATTTTTTCAATGCTCGGCTCCGGTTCAATCTTGGCCGCAGCACCGGCGAGGGCGCTTTTGCGGTCATGGGCGTCGCTGCTCAGCTGCAGCTCCACCACGGTGTCATCGACAACCTCCCGCTGGCAGGCTAAAACCCACCCTTCGGCCAGTTCGGCTTCAGTCAGCGCTTTTCTTTCGGAAGTGCTGGGCTCGCCATGCAATCCCTGCAAAACTTTAACCCTGCACTTGCCGCAAGTGCCTTTTCCGCCGCAATTTCCTTCCACCGGGACGCCGGCCAAGGCCGCAGCCTGGAGCAGATTGGTTCCCGGCTGGACGGCAATTTCCTTACGTAAGGGCAAAAATGTAACTTTTTTCATTATTTCTACTCCTCTTCCGGCTGATGCTTTAAATGGCAAAGGGCACGCCAGCCGTGCCCCGTCTTGGTTATGCATTTGTGCAGTGGCTTTATCCGGCTTCTCCAGCAGCGGTACACGCTGTTTCGTCCAAATTGTTCACCAGTGGCTGCGCATGCTGTGCTTTATCGGCTATGCCCAGGCTGGAAAGGGTAACCTCATGGCCCGGTTCAATAATGATAAACTGTTCATTCCAATCGCCCTGCAAGGCCCGGCAGAGCAAATCAAGGGTTCCTTCCACCACCGCGTGTTCCAGGGCCAGCTCCCGGGCGATTTCTTCGGTCAGGGGCAGCAGCTCCTCCAGGTTGTAGGCGCCGGTTTCAATTACATTTAACTTTTTATAATTGTGGAGCATCACATGATAGATCTGGCGAGTCCGCTCGGGACCGTATTTTTTTATACAGTAATTATACTCGTTCCAAAGGTTGTTCTCGTGGCTCAGCCAGCCCCGGGTAAGGAAATAGCCCATGGCTTTCCGGTTTAAGGCATTGCGCCTTTCGTTGCCGCCGAGAAGCAGCGAGATGCAGTCATCTACCCGGGGGATTACCAGGGGGTTGTTATGGGGAACCAGGCCCAACAGGGAATTGCCGCAGTAGCCGAACAGCAGTAAAGTATAATCGACGTTTTCGATGCGATCTATCTCAGACTGCAGGTATTTCCTCAATTTATCCGGGTAATTGTGCATACCCGACTCGATCCAGCAAATCGGGAAAAGGGAATCGGTTTGCTGTGCAGCCAGCCTTACCTCGTCGGCAATAGTTTCACAGGCAAGGGCAATTGCTTTCATGCATTGACCTCATTTCTGTCATCGAATTGGTTATTCCTATCTTACCACCTGCAACTGTGACGGTCAATAAACGGGTTTACATCAACGTTTTGAAAAACCCGGTCCTGAGGGCGGGCGTACGGGACGGTAAAGCATGTATATGAACGGCTGTTTTTGAATCATCCTAACTAGTAACCAGCCCAGAAAGGAAGGGTGTAGCTCCATGTTTGTGGTCATGTTTCGGACTCTGATCCTGTTTTTACTGGTTATTGTATCGATGCGCCTTATGGGCAAGAGGCAAATAGGACAGTTGCAGCCGTACGAGCTGGCCGTATTGATCATGGTTTCTGCCCTGGCCGCCATTCCCATGGAAGATGTCAGCATACCGCTGTTTAACAGTATTATCCCCATTATCATGCTTTTATCTTTTCAAATCCTGGTCTCATTTGCCGCACAGAAAAGCGAAAAAATCAGGGCCGCTGTTAGCGGGCGCCCCAGTGTGCTTATCGAAAACGGCAAGATCAAGGAGGCGGAGCTGCGCGAGCTGCATTTAAATATTAATGACCTGCTGGAGCAGCTGCGCATCTGCGGCTATCCCAACATTGATGATGTAGAGTTTGCCATTTTTGAAACAAACGGAGAAATCACCGTAATCCCCAAGTCCCAGAGCCGTCCGGTGCAGCCGCGAGATCTGGGGCTGCCCACCAACTATGAAGGTCTGCCCCATCCCCTCATCATCGACGGCAATGTTAACTATGAAAACCTGGGCAAGGTGAAAAAAGACGAGCTGTGGCTGAAAAACGAGCTATCCCGGTTTGGTATTCATGAAATTAAAGACGTGCTATTCGCCAGCCTTGACACAGAGGGACGGCTTTACTACCAGTTGAAGGAGAAAAAGGCACAGGGATGAAAACAATCTGGGTTGCCATAATTTTGCTAATCGTGGTTGTAGCCGGGTCCGCCGCCCTCTATATCTATACCTCCATCTTGTGCGGTGATTTGCAGGAGGGGCTGTCCCGTTTGCAGCAGCAGGTGGAGCAGGAAGAGTGGGCGAAGGCCAGGGAGGAAGCCGGGCAGCTAAAAGAGCTGTGGAAGCGGGCCGACTCTTCCTGGACACCGATTATGGACCACCGGCTTGTGGATCGGGTTGACGAAGCTTTTACCCGTGTTTTCCGCCTCCTGGAGCTGGAAAAAAAAGAAGACTTGCTCCTGGAAATTGCCGTAACCCGGCGTGCACTGCTGCGCCTCAAGGACACAGAAGTGCCCAACCTGCGCAATATCTTTTGAGCGGAGACAGGAGACAGAATGTGGAAGAGCAGAAGGGATTCTGGCTTCTGAATTTTGCCCCAATCAGATCCCCATAATCAACCGGGCGAATTGAAAGTAGATAATTAATCCCAGGGCATCGACCACGGTGGTGATCATCGGTGCCGAGAAAACCGCCGGATCTAAGCCGAGCTTTTTGCCGATAACAGGCATGGCCGCCCCGATGGTGGAGCTAACGGTGACCAGGGTAACGAGCGTTGCTGAAATGGTAAAGGCAATGTTGCTTGGGTTTTGCAGCAGGCGGCTCCAGGCAAAGCCCACTGCGGCCATGGCCGCACCCAGGGCCAGGCCGAGGTGCATCTCCCGAAAGATCACTTTGAGGAAATCTTTGAAGCCCACATCTCCCAAGACCATGGCCCGAATCACCGTGGTGCAGGTCTGAGCGCCGGCGTTGCCCCCGGTATCGATGAGCAAAGGAATAAAGAAAGTGAGGGCAATCATCTGGCCCAACACCTCTTCGTAATGCCGTAGAATATTGCTGGTGATCGCCCCGGCAACAAACAGCAGCGACAGCCAGAGGATGCGCTTGCGAAAAACGCTCAATATTCCAGACTGCAGGTACGGGGTGTCCAGGGGCTGGCTGCCGCCCAAAAGGTGGATGTCCTCGGTCGCTTCCTCTTCAATGATGTCCAGAATATCGTCAATGGTAATAATGCCTACCATTCTACCGCTGTCGCTGACCACCGGCATTGCTTCCAGGTCGTAGCGGGATAACATCTGCGCCGCCTCTTCCTGGTCTGTCTCTGCGTCGATGGTAATGAGATTGGTGGTCATAATTTCCTCGACCGGTGTTAGGGGATCGGCCATAATAAGATTGCGCAGCGATACTACCCCTGTCAATTCGCCCAGGGAATCGAGGACATAAATATATTTATACACTTCCGCCCTTTCGCCCACTTTGCGCAGGTGTTCCAGGGTCTGTTCCGCTGTCCACCCTTGCCTGGCGGCGATATAATCAACGCTGGCCAGGCTGCCCGCCGAATTTTCCGGGAAAGATAAAAGATCGCGCACCTTGGCCTGGAATTCAGGCTCCAGGAAAGAAATCAGCCTTTCTGTCTGCCGGGGGTGCAGGGCCGCAAAAAGCTGAACGATGTTGTCGCTGGAAAGATGGTTGAGAATATCCACCGCGGTGTTGTGATTCAAATTGGACAGGTGCCGGTACTGCTCCAGGGGTTCAAGGTGCTCCAGCGTTTCAGCCGCGATTGCCGGAGGGATAGACTGCAAGAGAAAAATCTTCTGATCCCGGCTCAGCTCCTGCATCAGGAGAGAGAGGTCGTAGGGCTGCAGTTCGTCTACCAGTTCAAAAAGGGCATCGCTGGAAGCGTCCGGCTCCAGCAGCGCCTTCAACTGTTCAACCATTTTTTGATCTATCGCTGTCATCGTCTTACCCTCCTCACCGATTTATTCCAGGTGATTATCCCGGCATTCCATCGATCCGCTCATTCCACGCTCCATCTTTGCAGGTAAGCGGATACTTCTCCTGTATCCCATTTTTTTTCTGGATTTTGACTTCTGATTCCATCATACCCCTAAAATCATCCGGGCAAACTGAAAATAGATTATCAAGCCTAGGGCGTCGGCCACGGTGGTGATCATCGGCGCTGAAAATACCGCCGGATCGAGGCCGAGGCGCCTGCCGATTATGGGCATGAGGGCGCCGATGGAAGAGCTGACGGTAACTACGGCTACAAGAGAAGCTGAAATGGTCAGGCTCAAGGCCAGGTCGCTTTTCAGGGCCACCGCCCTTAAGAATCCGATTACAGCCATGGCCGATCCCAGGAGCAAGCCCAGGCGCATTTCCCTCCAGATTACTTTTAGATAATCTTTTACCGTAATATCGCCCACCGCCATGGCCCGGATTACCATGGTGGAGGTTTGAGCACCGGCGTTGCCTCCGGTGCCGATCAACAAAGGAATAAAGAAGGAAAGGGCCACAACACTGGAAAGGACCCCTTCAAAATGCTGCAGTATATTTGAGGTGATTGCCCCGGCCACAAATAAGAGCAACAGCCACACGATGCGCTTGCGGAAAATGGAGAAAAAGCCAGCATGAAGGTAAGAAGTGTCCAGGGGCTGGCTGCCGCCCAGGAGGTGAATATCTTCAGTGGCTTCGTCTTCCATGATATCTACCACGTCGTCCACGGTGATCACGCCGACCATTTTGCCGCTGCTGCTAACCACGGGCAGCGCCACCAGGTCATACTGGGCCAGCCGGCGAGCCGCTTCCTCCTGGTCCAGCTCTGCGGGAACGGAAACAATTTTTTCTGTCATAATTTCGTCCAGGGGCATCTGCGGAGGCGAAAGTATAAGCTCGCGCAGGGATAGAACCCCGGCCAGTTCACCCCGCGGACCGAGAACATAGATATAGTTATATAGCTCAACCCTGGCACCCACCTTGCGCAGGTGAGCCAGGGCTTGCGCAGCGGTCCACCAGCGCCGGGCGGCTATATAATCGGCTGTCGCCATGCTGCCCGCCGTATTTTCGGGATAGGCCATCTGGTCGCGGATCTGGGTCTTAAAGGGTTCCCGCAAAGAGTTATAAAGCCTCTCCATCTGGCGGGGATGGATGGCCGTAAACAGCTGGACCACGGCATCGCTGGACATGTG
The DNA here is from genome assembly GCA_029782095.1 of Bacillota bacterium. Lineage (GTDB taxonomy): Bacteria > Bacillota > Dethiobacteria > DTU022 > DTU022 > JAKPEE01. The sequence continues at coordinate 44,083 of JAKOVL010000132.1, forward strand.
GTGAAGGATTTCCACCATGGCTTCGTGGTCCAGGTGATCCAAATAACGGTATTGCTCGATCGGTTCAAAATGGCCGAGAGTTTCCGCAGCAGTTTCAGGGGGGATCATTTGGAGCAGGCGCAGCTGTTCTCCACGGTCCAGTTCTTGGAGAATGACGGAAAGATCGTACGGCTGCAGTTCGTCAATCAGTTCATGAAGATCTGATCGAGAACCTTCGGGCGCGATCAGAGTTCGAAGCTGTTCGATCAGTTTTGTCCCTTGAACAGGCATGAGAAGGCGCCTCCTTTACATGGTGGTGTTGTGTCGCTTTTTGTTGATCGAAGATATGTCTTTCTCGCGGGCTGGGGTAATCGTCTGCGTCCACAACGCCACCTCCCTTCTCATGCTTGCCCCGGCGCTTAAGCGCCGGTTTTATTTCAAAACTGATATTGCCCTGCCGCTTCTCTCCCTGCATAATATTAAAGGGTTAATTTCTGTAGTATTAGTATATGCTGAAATGGAGAGCTTGGCAACGTTCCGGCGCAGCTTGTCTAAAAAAATTTTTTAGACGCTAAAAATAAAATAACCCGGATTTACCGGGTTTTAGTGGTGCGCCCGCAGGGATTCGAACCCCGACTTCAGGCTCCGGAGGCCTGCGTGATATCCCTTTCACCACGGGCGCAAGACTACCTGCCGCACTTGGTATCATACCACTTCAACCGGCCCAAGTCAACTTTCAAGGTGGGGACGGTTCTTGACTTGACTACCTGGTCTTTTGCTGAGCACGGATTGTTTTTTCCCTCTCCCCTGGCGGGAGAGGGTTAGGGAGAGGGGGCGTTTGATCATAGTCCCCATTTCTGGCTATCTCCCACCATGGAGAAGAGGTTTGAGATCCGCTTTATTCTTTTCATCTGGTTTTCTGGCTTCTGAATACCAGGTTCCCTAGCCTGATCCCCCCCACCCTGGTCCTCCCCCACCAAGGAGGAGGGGACTTGCCAGCCTACCTGTTCCCTTACCCGCGAGTAGTTTCATTGCCTCCTGTTTTTTCTCCTGCATCCTGTCTCCCCGAACAATGTTTTCCCCGGCCCGGTTAAGGGTAATCTATACCTATGGCCTTACAACTGACCCTACTACGCACATTGCGGGGTGCCCAGTGATGATCTTATACCTGGTTCGCCCTTCAGCAGGGGGCATACAGGAGCATCTGCGCCTGCTGCTGGAACATTTTGGGCAGCATCATCCGGTGAAGCTTGCCGGACCCCGCAGCGGCACAGAGCTGCTATCGTTGCAGCCGGATCAGTTTTTAACTATAAGCGGCGGTTTCACGCCCGCAAGCGATGTTTGCGCCTGGTGGCAGTGTTACCGGCTGCTGCGGTTGCTGCAGCCGTCTTTGCTGCATATCCATGGCTTTAAGGCGGCCTTGGTGGGCTGCCCTGCAGCCAGGCTGGCCCGGGTGCCTGCGCTGGTAACGGTGCACAACTATCCGGCCCACCGGGTTGCTGCAGCTGTGCTGCCCGCGCTGTCAAGGCTCAACGGGGCTTCGGAAATACGCTTTATCGCTGTCTCACGGGCCCTGGCCAGGGAACTTTCCGCCTGGGGCATTCCTGCCGCAAATATCAAGGTGATCCATAACGGCATTGATGCGGCCCCCTTTGAGCAGGCCGGCCGGCAGAGAAGTTACATCGCCGGGGACAGTGAGATCGTGGTGGGAACCGTGGCCCGGATGGCTCCCCAAAAGGGGCTTTCCCACCTGCTGCAGGCGGCAGTTCTGCTGGTCCGGCGTTTCCCGCGGTTGCGCTTTATTCTGGCCGGGGACGGGCCTGATCTTAATTCATTGAAAGAGCTGGCTGCAGCCCTGGGTTTAAGTGAGCGCATTTCTTTTCCCGGGTACTGCCGCGATCTTCCCTCGCTGCTGGGGCAGATCGACATCTTTGTTTTGCCTTCGCTCACCGAAGGTCTGGCCATCACCCTCCTGGAAGCCCAGGCCTCCGGGTGCGCGGTCGTGGCCTCCCGGGTCGGCGGGGTGCCGGAAGTGATCGAGCACCGGCGCACCGGTATCTTGGTCCCGCCCGCTTCACCCGGGGCGCTGGCTGACGCGGTGGCTGCATTGATTGAAAACCCGGCCCTGCGCCGCAGCATGGCCCTGGCCGGCCGGGAAAGGGTGAGAAAACACTTTACCGTGGAACAGATGCTCAAGCAAACCGGCCTGGTTTACGCAGAGATGCTCGCTGACAGGAGGTGCCGGCTCTGATGCGCCTGCATGCCCGTAGTTCTGTTTCAGCAGCGGCGCTGGCCGTTGTGGCTCTATTGATCGTTTTAGTGGCCCTGAATTGGGGCCGTGCAGCGGATATGTTCCAGGTACCGGCAGCGGCTCCTTCCGGGGGAGAGCGGCGCTTGCTCATGCTGGTGGTGGACCGTTTAAGTTATCGGGATCTGCGCCAGAAAGCCGGGCCGGCCCTGCAGTCGCTGCTGGATGGCACCGCCCTGTCGCTGATGAATGTTCGCGCCGGGCGTGCGGGCAGTGAAAGCGGCTACCTCAGCCTGGGGGCAGGGGCCAGGGCGGCCGCCGGTCTCGAAGGGGGCCGGGCTTTCAGGCGCAATGAAATAGTAGAAGGCTACCCGGCAGCAGCGCTGTACCAGCGCTACAGCGGGCGGCCGCCGGCGGGCGAGCTGTTTCACCTGCACGCCTTGACCCTGCAGGAGCGCAATCAGACCTTGGGATACCCTGTTGCCGTGGGTTACCTTGGAGAGCTGCTGGCCGGCGCCGGCCTGCGGGCGGCGGTGGTCGGCCACGCCGATACAGACGCTCCGGGCCGGAGTGCAGTGATGATCGCCATGGATCGCGCCGGGCAGGTGGCCCTGGGGGCCAACGGCTTTAATGTGGTGGTGGATGATCCGCTGTACCCCTACGGCAAGCGCACCGATCCGGAGCGCTTCACCGCCGCAGCCCTATCTTACCTGCAGGAAGCGCACCTGGTTGTGGCCGATTACGGAGACCTGGCCCGCCTTGACCAGTACTGGGCGCAGCTTTCACCGGAGCGGCGTGAAGAGCTTTTTACCGCAGCCATGGCCAGCCTAGATCGGATTATCGAAGATCTCTTGTTGTTGTGCGGGGATGAAGTCGCCTTCATGTTAGTCGTGCCTTCGCCCCCGGTAAACCTCCCCGGGGGCGGTGATCAACTGGTCCCCTTTATTATGGCCTGGCCCGGTGGAGGAGGGCCGACCTTGCTCAGCAGCCCCGCCACCCGCCGGGAAGGCCTGGTTAGCAATATTGACGTGGCGCCGCTGGTTTACTCGTATCTTGTTGAAGGTGCTTTTACAGCTTCCAACGGCCGCGCCATGGCCGTTAACGATGTGCCTGAGCCCGCGGCGTACCTGGAGCGTTTTGCGGCCTGGTCCCAGTGGGTTTTTCAGCTGCGGGCCCCGGTAGTGAAAGGATTTGTTTTAGCCATTATTGCAGTTTTGCTGGCCGGCCTGGCCTGCCTGTTCCTGCGCCTGCCGGCGGTGAAGCGCCTCTTTTTTATCCTGGAGGGACTGGTGCTGGTTCCCCTGGTCCTGTTCCTGCTGCCCGGCTTGATCCGGGAACCCTTGCCGCCGCTGTGGACGGCCGCAGTTATTGCCGGGGGAGCGCTGCTGTTTGTCTTTGCCCTCTACCCGCTGAAGCAAAAAGACTACCTCCTGTTTTGGTCCGCCCTGGGGCTGATTACCGCCGTGGCCCTGCTGGCGGACACAATTTGCGGCGCCGGCCTGCAGCAGTCATCTTTTCTCGGCTACGATCCCATCGGCGGTTCCCGTTATTACGGCATGGGCAATGAATACATGGGCGCCCTGATCGGCTCCGCGATCCTGGGGACAGCCGGCCTGCCCGGATTGGCCGGGCCGGGCGAACCGGTCAATGAACTTCATGGCCCGGCCTGGCGGAGAGCTTTTCGCTTAGATCCGCTGCGCCTGGCCATTCTCTTATTCTATGGGCTCGTTATTTTTGTGCTGGCCTCGCCCCGCTTCGGCGCCAACCTGGGCGGGACCATCGCTGCGGCTGCAGCCTTCGGGACAGTCTGGGCCGGTCTGTCCGGCTTCATGGAAAAAAGGCACCTATTGCCCCTGGTGCTGACCATTTTAGCCTTCACCGCCTTAGCCCTGGGCCTGCTATACCTGCTCAACCTGCCGCAGCAAGGGCCGGTTTCACACCTGGGCAGCTTTGGTGAAATGGTTCGCCAGCGTGGCTTTGAAGGCGCCTGGGAGACAGCGCTGCGCAAGATGAGCATGAACTGGCGTCTGATCCGCTATTCCATTTGGAGCCGCGCCTTTGCCACTTTGATCGGCCTGCTGGTAATTCTCTTTTTTTATCCGGTGGGGATTCTAAGGAAGCTGAAAAAAGAGCAGCCTTGCCTGGTTAACGGCGCTGCCGCTGCCCTGGCCGGCAGCGTGGCCGCTTTGCTGGCCAATGATTCAGGCATTGTCGCCGCGGCTATGGTCCTGCTTTATGCCGCCCCGCCGGTGCTGATGCTCATTGTTTCAGAGCATTTAAGCCTTCCCGGGGAGAGGGGATCGGAGTGAAGGCAGGAAAATAAATGCAAGCAGTGGAATAATAAAGCTGAACTTTGCAGCACCATATTGATGTGGCTGAAAGCACGGCAAAACAACTTTATCAGAGAGCAGCAAGGACGATGTTTTTAACGGCAAAAAAGGGGGTCCGGCAATTGATTCAGCAGATCTACAGTGAAACGCTGCCCAACGGCATCAGGGTTAAGTTTATTCCTGCCAATAAGTTTAAAACTATCAGCATCGGCTTTTTCCTGCACCAGGAGCTGCGCGAAGACCTGGCTTCCATGACCGCTCTGCTGCCCTCGGTGCTGGAAAGGGGCAGCCGCAGCTACCCTGACCGGCTGACCCTGCGCCGCAAGCTGGAGCATCTTTACGGGGCGGAGCTGTCCACGGATATCATCAAGAAAGGGGAGCGCCATATTGTCTCCTGCTCCCTGGACATGGTGCACGGCCGCTACGTGGGAGAGGAGGAAAGCCTGCTCCAAAAGGGGCTGTCCATCCTAAGCAGTATCATGGGCGAGCCCCTGGAGGAGGAGGGCGGCTTTAAGAAAGAATACGTGGCGCAGGAGAAAGACCAGCTGATCAAAGAGATTAAAGGCTTAATTAACGATAAAGCTCTTTATGCCCTGGAAAAATGTTTTGCCACCATGTGCGCCGGTGAACGTTTTGGCGTTTACAAGCTGGGCACTACCGCGGGGGTTGAAGCCGTGGACAGAATGGCCCTGTGGAATTATTACCGGGAGCTATTTGACCGCAACCCCATGGAACTTTATGTGGTCGGCGACCTGGAGGCGGAGCGGGTTTTCGCGGCGGCCCGGGAGACGCTGTCGTTCCAGCGCAGCCCCCAGGAAGACGGCCTGCCGCCCACGGAAATTTACCGCGACCCGGGTGAACTGAAAGAAAAAATAGAAACCCTGCCGGTGAGCCAGGCCAAGCTGGTCCTGGGTTTTCGCACCAATATTGCTTACGGCGATCCCCTCTACGGCCCCCTGTTGATGTATAACGGCATCCTGGGCGGCTTTCCCCATTCGAAGCTATTTCAGAATGTGCGCGAAAAAGCCTCGCTGGCCTACTATATCTTCTCCCGGCTGGAGCGGCACAAGGGAGTGATGGTGGTAGCTGCGGGCATCGACAGCAATGATTATGAAAAGACGCGGGGGATTATCGAAGAGCAGGTTGAAGCCATGGCCGCCGGCCGCATCAGCGAGACTGAGCTGGAAAATACCCGGCGGGGCCTGATCAATCACCTGCGCACCGTGGAAGACAGCCCCTATCAGATCATTAATTTTCACCTGGACGGGGCCATCGGCGGTAAAAATTACACCACCGCTGAGCTGATTCGCCGCATCGAAACGACAACCCCGGAAGAGATTAAAGCCGCAGCGGAGAAAATAAAGCTTGATACGGTGTACCTGCTCCGCAGCCGGCAAGGAGGCGGAAATAAACATGGCAGCTGACTGGCAAATCATCGAAAACAGGGAATTGCGGGAAAAACTGTACTGGCGGACCCTGGATTCGGGCCTGGAGCTTTATGTTTTACCGAAGGCCGGGTACCAGAAAAAATATGCCGCCTTTGCCGCCCATTTCGGCTCCATTGACAGTAAATTTCAGGTCAACGGATCGGAGGAAATAGTTACAGTCCCCGACGGAGTGGCCCACTTCCTGGAGCACAAGCTTTTTGAGGACGAACAGGGCGATGTTACCGGCCGCTTCGCCGCCCTGGGTGCTTCAGCCAACGCCTATACCACTTTTACGCACACCAACTATCTCTTTTCCTGCACGGAGCACTTTCGCGAAAACCTGGAGCTGCTGCTGAATTTTGTGCAGGAGCCGTATTTTACCGCCGCCTCTGTGCAGAAGGAACAGGGCATCATCGGCCAGGAAATCCGCATGTATGAAGACCATCCCCAGTGGCGGGTTTTCTTTAACCTGTTGGCCGCCCTTTATCACGAGCACCCGGTGCGCATTGATATCGCCGGGACAGTGGAGAGTATTGCCAAAATCACCCCCGAAGTGCTCTACCAGTGCTACCGGACCTTTTACCACCCCAGCAATATGGCCGTATTCGTGGTGGGAGACCTCGATCCCAACGCCGTGGGAGACCAGGTGGCAGAGAACCTGGCCCGCCACAAACACGGGCCCCTGGGGCCCATCAGGCGCTTTTTCCCCGATGAGCCGCCGGAAATTGCCCGGCAGCGCGTCACCCAGGAGCTGGTGGTCTCAGAGCCGCTCTTTAACCTCGGCTTCAAGGACCCGCGGGCAGCTTCCCTGGAGGGGCCGGATCTGCTCAAGCGCGAAACGGCCATGGAGCTGCTGCTGGAAATTATCTTCGGGGAAAGCGAGCCCCTCTACAACGAGCTTTACGAAGACGGCCTGATCGACGACAATTTTGATTTCGGCTACACCGCCGAGAAGACATACGGCTATACCCTGATCAGCGGAGAAACGCGGGACCCCGAGCTGCTCTACCAGCGCATCATGGAAGGCCTGGAAAAGTTCAGAAAGCATGGCTTTACGGAAGAGCAGTTCGAGCGCCACCGCCGCAACCAGCTCGGCAGCTTCATGCGGCGCTTCAATTCCCTGGAGTTTGTCGCCAACAACTATCTGGCCTACCGCTTCCGCGGCACCGATCTCTTCGCCTACCCGTCTGTGCTGCAGGAAGTGAAGCGCGAAGAGCTGTCGGAACTCATGGCGGAAAACCTGGACCCGCAGCGCCACGCCGTCTCCCTGATCCTGCCCCGCAAGGAAAGCGGGGACGGTTCTTGACTTGAACGAGGAAAAGATTAAAGCCGGGATCTTAAAATTCCCTCCCCCCCCGGTGGGGGAGGACAGGGTGGGGGGCGAAACTTTTTTCGGTCAAAGCCAGGTTGGAAGGCTTCCTTTCCCCCTCTCCCTAACCCTCTCCCACCGGGGGAGAGGGAACTGCCGTTACCGCACTGAAACACGTGAATAAATATCTGCTGTAGCTGCTGTTAAACCGTCAAAGACGATTGATTGGGCCACGGCGTCTTTTTCATAGATCTCCATGAACTCTTCATAGGATACCTTTTTCCCGCCATACTGGTAGACCAGCGCTTTTTCCCTGATGGTGAAATACTGTTCGATATCGGTGACATATGGGGTGAGCCGGGCTACCTTGCGGCCGTTTTTCGTGGACCGGCTTGATTGGCATAGCAGTTTTGGTAACCCGGGGTAAAAGCAGGTAGAGCCAGCAGGTGAGGGTTGATTTTGTGGGCCGGCCGGTATAAAATAGAACAGATAAAACCTGTGCACATTTATGTGCACAAAATCGGGAGGCTGGGCACATTGACCTTATTTAGCGCATACATCAATCCTCACCTGGGCAGGCTGCTGGAAGCGATCAAGCTGGATAAAAATTTTGTCCGGGGTGAAGGGTGCTACCTATACGACGAACAGGGCAACCGCTACCTGGACTGCATCGCCGCCTACGGGGCGCTGCCCTTCGGCCATAACCCGCCGCAGATCTGGGAGAGCATCGAGAGCTACCGCCGCTCCGGCGAGCCGGGCTTTATCCAGCCCTCCGCGCTGAACGCCGCCGGCGAGCTGGCGAAGCGCCTGGTGGAGCTGGCCCCCGCCGGCCTGGCCTATGTCACTTTCGCCAACAGCGGCGCCGAGGCGGTGGAGGCGGCAATCAAGCTTTGCCGCTCGGCCACGGGCCGCACGGGCATCCTGGCCACGGACAACAGCTTCCACGGCAAGACCATGGGCGCCCTCTCGGCCACCGGCAACCCCGGCTACCAGGAGCCCTTCGGTGCGCCCATTCCCGGGTTCAGCCATATTCCCTACGGCGACGCGGCCGCCCTGGCAAAAGAATTAAAAGAAAAGCCCGATCACTATGCCGCCTTTATCGTGGAGCCGATCCAGGGTGAAGGTGGCATCGTGGAGCCGCCTTCAGGATACCTGGCAGCAGTCAAGGAAATATGCGCCGCCCACAAGGTGCTGCTTATCTTTGACGAAGTGCAGACCGGCCTGGGGCGCACCGGCACCCTTTTTGCCTGCGAGTCCGAAGGGGTGACCCCGGATGTGCTGGTGTTGGCCAAGGCGCTGGGCGGCGGGTTCATGCCCATCGGCGCCTGCCTCTGCACGGCCGATGTCTACAGTGAAGATTTCGGGATGAAGCATTCCTCCACTTTTGCCGGCAACTCCCTGGCCTGCCGGGTGGGCCTCAAGGTGCTGGAGCTGCTTACTGCCGGCGACGGAAAGATGCTGCACGAGGTGAAACAAAAAGGAGCCCTGCTCAAAGAGGGGCTGTTAAAGCTGCAGCAGCAGTATCCCCAGCTGATCAAATCGGTCCGCGGGCGGGGGCTGATGCTTGGCCTGGAATTCAACCTGGATCGCCACATATACCCGGGCAGCCTGCTGGGCATCATGGCTGAGCAGAACCTTTTAACCCCGGCCATCTCGTCGCACCTGCTCAACGTAGAAAGGCTCCGCGTCGCCCCCACTCTCAACGGCAGCGCGGTCATCCGCATCGAACCGCCGCTGACCATTACCGCGGAGCAGTGCCGGGAGGCCTTGACCGCCCTGGCCAGGATGCTCGAATGTTTAAGCGAGGGCAGCACCGCCCGGTTTTTGTCTTACCTGGTTCGCCCGGCAAACGGCCAGCGCTTTCCCCGCTTTGTGCCCTTTCCCCCAAACAAAGTAACACCCTCCGCCGACGAGGCGGAAGGGCGCTTCGCTTTCCTGCTCCACCCCCTGGACCTGCAGAGCTATCACCAGTTCGACAGCAGCCTGAAAAATTTCAGCGAGGCGGAGCTGAAAGAGCTGACCGGCAAGTTTAACGACATGATTGAGCCGTTTGTGATCTCCCAAGCCGCCATCACTTCCGCTGTGGGGCGGCGGGCTTACGGCGAGTTTATCGCCGTGCCCCGGACCACGGAAGAGTTTATCAGCATGCCGCGGCAGCAGGCGCTGGCCGAGCTTAAAGCCGCCGTAGCCCTGGCCCGGGAGCGAGGTGCCCGCATCGTCGGCCTGGGTGCCTACACCTCCGTGGTCTCCATGGGCGGCCTTTACCTCAAAAACGAAGGGGTGCCCCTGACCACCGGCAACAGCTACACCGTGGTGGCGGCGGTGGACGCGGTGAATACCGCCGTGGATAAACTGCAGATGGACCGCGACGATCTTACCGTGGCCGTGGTCGGGGCCGCCGGATCCATCGGCAAGGGCATCGCCCTGCTGCTGTCGGAGCGGCTGCCGCGTCTGATCCTGATCGGCAATCCCCACAATACAGATTCCAGCCAGCGGCTGCAGGCCGTGGCCGCAGAAATCTACCGCTACCAGGCGGCCCTGATCAACCAGGGGCGGCCGTTGAAAAAAGGGGGCATGGGCCTGATCCTGGCCCGGTGCCCCGAGCTACCGCCCCCGTCGGCGCCGCCGGAAGCTTTTGCTGATTTTGTGCAGGGCGCCGGGCGCCGGCTGGGCCTGATCGAATTTTCCACCGATATCGACGCCGTGCTGGCCCGGGCTGACGTGGTCGTCAGCGCCACCAGCAGCGTCGGCAAGATTATCCACGCCGGGAACCTGAAGCGAAACGCCATTGTCTGCGATATCTCCCGCCCGGCCAATGTCAGCGAGGAAGTGGACGAGGCCCGGCCGGACGTCCTGGTCATTGACGGCGGCGTGGTCGAAGTGCCGGGCCTGCCTTCCCTGGGCTGGGACTTCGGCTTTGAAAAAGGTCTCTCCTACGCCTGCATGGCTGAAACCATGATCCTGGCCCTGGAGCACCAGTATAAGCATTTCAGCCTCGGCTCCTCCGGCGTCAACCTGGAGAGCATCCTGCTCACCCGCACCTGGGGCGCGGAGCACGGCTTCAAACTGGCCGCCTTCCGCAGCTTCAATCGCCCTTTGAGTGAAGATAGCTGGCAGAAACTGCTCCTGGCCCGCCGCCGCGCCGGCTAAATATTTGAACCAGGGGGACGGAGTCGTTGGCCCATTTTTTCGGGTTTGTCGGCATTTAGCGGCCAATAACCCCATCCCCCTCTCCCATTCCCCGGCCTATTTAATTGATTTTAAGAGCCATAGCCTCGCCGGATGCAGCCAGGTATAACTTTTGATCAAAAATCAGTATTAATAGCTCCGGCAGTTCCGTTTGTAATGAAAACATTCCTTGCAATGCGATGTATATCGTGTTACAATAACTGCAACAGGATATGGAAGCGGGTGAAAAAACAGGTGGATAAGGAAATGATGAAAGGGAGCATTGATATCCTTTTACTGTCGGTCATCGCCAATAAAGCCATGTATGGATATGAAATAGTCCAGATCTTAAAGGCGAAAAGCAACAATATTTATGAGATGAGCGAGGGGACCCTTTACCCTGCCCTGAAGCGCCTGGAAAATAAGGGTTTTTTAGAATCGTACTGGGGCGAATCACAGACCGGCGGGCGCAGAAAATATTATCAGATTACAAGGGAAGGTTTGACTGAACTGGCCAGGAAGCTAGTCGAGTGGGATAAGGTAAACCAGCTAATTAATAAATGCGCGGAGGGATTGGCATGGAAGAATTTAAAGCCTATATCGAATCCATAGTCCAGGGTCTCGGTTTAGACCGCAAGAACCGGGCCGATCTGGAGGATGAGATTTTGGACCACCTGGTTATGCTGAAACAGCAGTATCTTGAGAAAGGGCTGCCAGAGCACGAGGCGGTACAAAAAGCAATTACTGCATTCGGCGACGAAAAAAAATTAAAGAAAGATTTTAAAAAAGTCCTGCTGCCGTTTAAATATCTGCACACGGCTTTGTTAATCTGTTTTATCGTATATATTGTCGCGGTATTTTGGAACCTGTTTTTAACAAACACCCAATACATGCTTACCTCAGGGCGGCAGATTAACTTGATTCCCCTGGCTACACTGGTCCACTACTACGAAGTTTTGCGGCATATCAGATCCCCGGCCATGTTGAAGTATATCTACGGTAATCTTCTCTTGTTTATACCCTTCGGCCTGCTGCTTCCGCTGTTGTTTGAAAATGCTAGAAAAATATACAGGGTGTTGCTGTGTGCATTTATTTTCGGCATTTTCCTGGAGTTGGCCCAGTACGCAACTTTCACCGGCATTGCAGACATTGATAGTGTATTATTAAGAACTGCCGGGGCCGTAACAGGTTATCTGGGCTATGTCACTATGGCGAAAGCAGCTGCGTGGATAAATACGGATTCGCTCCTGCAAAAGATCACCTCCCGGTAACCTTTTCATAAAACTTATTCTTGCTTATACAGTTTGGTTAGTGTAAAATAATGTAAAAGGAATTTATTGCGAAAGAAGGACGACGCTTTGGCAAATAATGGGAAAATACCTGTCTGGATGCAGGTTTATTTCTGGGATGTATCACGGGAGGAGCTTGATCCGCAGCAGCACCGGGAGTTTATTATTACGCGCCTGCTGAATGAGGGCGATCAACGTTCTTTGGCCTGGTTATTTAAAACTTACACCAAAGAAATCATAAAAGATACGGTTAAATCGAGCCGCGGCCTTTCTGTAAAAACGGCGCGGTGCTGGCAGAACTATTTTGGACTCAAGGAGGAAGAGTTGTGCTGTACTGGGATACGCTTGGCCCGGGCAGAAAGGCTTTTTTAAAACTATTAGTGGACCACTTGCCGGTTGAGGGAAGCTACCTGGCGGGCGGCACCGCCCTCGCTCTCATGCTCGGCCATCGCCAGTCCATTGATTTTGATTGGTTTACGCCCACAAATTTTGATCCTGAAGTTCTGGCCAGTAAACTTTCCCAAATAGGCCACCTTAAAATTACTGAAGCGGCAAAAGGCACCCTGCACGGCATCCTTGACGGAGTGCGTATCACCTGGCTTTACTATCCCAATCCTCTCTTGGGCGATCTGATTCAACCGCCTGATATGCCAGGGCTGGCTCTGGCTTCACTGCTTGATATCGGGTTAATGAAATGGGCTGCGGTTAGTCAGCGGGGCAGCCGCAAAGATTTCATCGATCTTTACATGGTTGTGTCGCAGGGGCATAGCTTAGAAACTATGATGGAACTCCTGCCTGATAAGTATCCGCAAGCCCAAATCAACTACTACCACATGGTTAAAAGCCTCTCTTTTTTTGAAGATGCGGAAAAAGAGCCCCCGCTGCTAATACGACGCTCCTTTTCCTGGGAGGAAATTAAGGCATTTTTTATTGAGGAGCAAAAACGATTAATGGATTTGCTGATTGGCTCATAAGCCGTTCCTCCACATTTTATGATTGCTCACGGTTCCAGAATTTCTTTCCGCTCAATCCGTTCATAATTCAAGCTTAGCGTTTTGCCCCTGTACTTAATCACTATGGTTTGCGGCACCCTGGCGGTGACTGAGTACTTGCTGTCATATCTTTGGTATTCGGTAGCCTGCTTCGCACCGTTAATGGTAAAGATTCGGTCATAGCTCACATAGTACTCCTTGCCGGATGAAACATACCTGACGCTGCCGCCGCGTACGACCATTTCATTGCCCCGGATTCTCTGCTTGAACTGCTCGTATGATTCGGTATCCGTGTCCGACAGCTCCGTGATATAGATGTGATACTCGCCTCCCTCCCTGACCAGGTCAAATTCCTGCTCCAACTTTAACCCGTCAATCCTGGCCACCTGCCGGTCATGCTGGACCAGAAGGGAGGCGGCGTGGCTGTCGTAGGGCCTGTATTTCAGCTCGCCGTTGGCGATCATGGCCACCAGGACGCGATCCCGCCGGCCGAAAACATAGCGGCCCTCCAGCTCCAGCTGGTCAAATTTCTCCCGGGGCATATAGGCGTGGGTTATGCGGGCTGTTCTGAATTCCAGCAGGCGCTTTTTTTGCGGCATCCGGTAGATGGTGATATTGATATTCCGGTCCTGCACGCTCATGGGCCGCCTGCCGTTGCCCACCCAGTAGCCCGGCGAGGCCTCATGTTTTTCAGGGCTGCAGTCGTCCCTGGCCGGATGGGTGGTATAGATGGCCAGGTCGGGGGCGATGTTGGCCGACCAGATATGCTCCTGGGCGCCGCAGCTGTCCACGTGATGGGCCACGGCCGTAGTTAAAGCATAATACCTGTTTCGATAGCAGTAGACATTACCCCGGCCGAGGGCGATGCCGTTGGTCATGGGCGCGAACCTTGCGCTTATAAACCGGGGCACCTGCAGCAGCCTCAGCAGTTTAATATTGATCAAGCGGAAGGGATTGACAAACTTATTTCTTAACATCTTGTGCCGGTTTAAGTATTGGAGGGTGTTTTCGATCACTTCGGGGTTGGTGAAAGCTTCGGCGCCGAACTGGGCCATGATCTGGTGATCCGCCTGGCCGACCAGGCCTTCTTCCACAAGCTCGTTTACGTTAAGGCCCGATGAGGATTTGATCACCGCCGGCTCCCGATCCAGGGCAATCGCGTAGATCACCTCGGGCAAAAGGTAGCAGCCGGCCCGGTACATGGCCGTAAAACACTGCACCATCTGGGCGTCCACACCCACCAGCTTCACCATGGTTTCCAGGTCTGCCGTACCGGCCGCGATCTGCTGCGCGATGGCCGGGCTGGCGGGCGGCAGCTTGCAGCCGCCCGGTTTTGGCCAGATTGTCTCCATGGCCGTCCTGATCCGGTTGCCGTAGAGGTTGCCGGATTTGTTGTCGCCATACATGCGGCTGCTGGCAGCCACAAAGGTGTTGTTTACGGAGACGGTGGCCACATCGTACCAGAGCAGGTCCAGGATCATTTTCATCCGCTCCACAGAATCCCGGTCCCGGGAGTACTGGATATAGTTGGCCATGGCCCCAAGATTTTCAGCGTAGTAATTATTGCTGAACCACTCGGCAAAACCGTATTTGAATCTTTGCTCCATCCAGTAGTTGATTCGCCTGATGGCCTTGGTCATATGTTCGCTGCCGCTCATGCCGCTGTTGGCAAAGATCTGATCAGGCCATTCCTGCCCGGCCAGGTACTCGCTCACCGCAAAAAGCAGTTGATGGTTTTCCGACCAGAAGCAGAGACTGTCTGCGCCGGGTTCATCCATCCAGTATTTAAAGTTGAGGAATGTGGATTTAATCTGTTCTTTAACCTTTTGGGGCAGGCGATCGCGGCAATCTTTGTATAACCGGAACAGCAGCTGCAGCCTGAAATCGGCGCAGTCATAGCGCCTGTTAATGTATTTCAGCGAGGGCGCCAGGGCGCGGCTGATGTACTCTTCATCTACCGTGAGTCCTTCCGGTATCTTCTCCGGTTCAGTAAGGTAGTAATAAACCAGGGACAGGCCCAGGGGATCCAGGCTTTCTTCGGGAAGGTCGGCGATGGGCTTTTGTCTTAAAGCGGCAACCAGGTCTGCGGTCATCCACAGCAGCGCCAGTCCGGCCAAAGCGGCAGGAATGTAGAGCATAATCATCAGCGCAACCCCATTCAGCTCTTTTTGCCTATATTCTTTAAAGCTGGAAATAATCCTGTGTGCAAAGGTTATTCGCATGAAGAACCCCCGGCCACCTCACTCCGTCCCCCCTCGCCCATAAGCCCGGCTGGTTTGGCAATAACCGGGAAGGTAAATAATATTGAGTATAGAATAGTAACTTTATTGTTCCAGGCAAAAGTGTTTTGGACATGCTAAACGCGGCGCGATTTAAAGGGGGAGTTTTCAAGTGCGTTCATACACACGCTACCTCACTTTCAACACGGCCAAAAGGCGCGAGTACATAAATATCACCAATGAAGTGGAGCAGGCCCTGGCTGAAAGCGGCATCCAGGAAGGGCTGGCCCTGGTTTCGGCAATGCACCTCACTGCCGGTGTCTATATAAATGACAATGAGTCGGGCCTAATTAAGGATATCGACGCCATGCTGGAGCGGCTGGCCCCGTACCGCGCCGATTACCACCATCACCGCACCGGTGAGGACAACGGCGATGCCCATCTGAAAAATATGCTGGTGGGGCACCAGGTGCTGGTTCCGGTTACGGCGGGCAAGCTGGAATTCGGGCCGTGGCAGCAGATTTTTTACGCCGAGTTCGACGGCTGCCGCCCCAAGCGGGTCGTGATTAAAATCATCGGCGAATAGCCAAAAAAAAACAATCAACCGGGAAAAGTATCATGCTGCCGGCAATGATCCATGCAGCAGGGGGCTCGCTTGTACTTTTCCTCAACCGGGGAACTGTGTTAGAATGAGGATAATATTTTTGGCAACATAGCGTAGAAAGGGTGAAGGAGATGGAGCTGTCCAGGCGCGAAGCCGCAGCCCAATCAAAGGATTTTGTCAAGGAAATAACACCGCAGGCGGTGGACTATTCACAGTGGTACATAGACGTGATCACAAAGACAGAAATGATGGATTATGCGCCGGTAAAAGGATGCATGGCCATACGCCCCTTCGGCTTCGCCATCTGGGAGAAGATCCAGGAGCTTTTGGGAGCCCGGATTAAAGCGACGGGGCATGAGAATGCTTACTTCCCGCTGTTTATCCCCCAGGGGCTGCTTCAAAAAGAGGCAGAGCACGTGGAAGGGTTTGCTCCCGAGGTGGCCTGGGTGACCAAGGGCGGCGACGAAGTTTTGGCCGAACCGCTGGTGGTGCGGCCCACCTCGGAGGCAATTATCTGCGATTTCTATTCCCGCTGGATTCAATCCTGGCGGGACTTGCCCGTGTTGATCAACCAGTGGTGCAACGTGGTCCGCTGGGAAAAGGCGACCCGCCCCTTTTTGCGGACTTCCGAATTTTTGTGGCAGGAAGGTCACACCTGCCACCGCACCGAAGCGGAAGCGGAGGAAGAAACGCTAAAGATGCTGGAGGTCTACCGCGAGTTCCTGGAGACGGAGATGGCCATTCCGGTCATTACCGGCCGCAAAAGCGAGCGGGAAAAATTCGCCGGCGCGCTGCGCACCTATACCGTGGAGGCATTGATGAGCGATGGTCGCGCCCTTCAGGCCGGCACCTCCCATAACCTGGGGCAGCATTTTGCCAAGGTGTTTGATATTACTTTCTTAGACCAGGACGACCAGTTAAAATATGTCTGGCAGACCTCCTGGGGGGTCTCCACCCGCCTGATCGGCGCGCTGATCATGGTTCACGGCGATGACCGCGGCCTGAAGCTGCCTCCGCGCCTGGCCCCCATTCAGGCTGTGATTGTGCCGATCCTGTCCAAGAAGGCGCGGGAGCAGGTGCTGGCCGCGGCCCGGGACCTGGCGGAGCGGCTTAAAGAAGTTGTGCGCCTCAAGCTGGACGACCGGGAAGAGTATTCCCCCGGCTGGAAGTATAACGAATGGGAGATGAAGGGGGTGCCGGTGCGCATTGAGCTGGGCCCGCGGGACCTGGAGAAAAACCAGGTGGTTCTGGTGCGCCGCGATAGCGGCGCCAGGGAGGCGGTTCCCGCAGCCGAACTGCCGGCCCGTCTGCCCGTATTGCTGGAAGAGATCCAGCAGGCGTTGTTCCAGCAGGCCCTGCAGTTTCGCGAGGCCAATACCCGCAGCGGCTCCGATTACCGGCACTTTGTTGAAACAATGGAACAAAAGCGAGGGTTTTACCTGACAGCCTGGTGCGGCAAAGAGGAGTGCGAGCTAAAGGCCAAGGAAGATACCAAGGCCACCATTCGCTGCATACCTTTTGGGGTGGAGTCGGGATATGAGCACTGCATCGTCTGCGGTGAGAAAGCCAAGGAAACGGTCTACTTCGCCCGGGCGTACTAGCGGTCCCGGGCCATACTTGCTCTCACTTTCACTCATTCCGACCCTTCCCCCATCAGGGGGAGGGGGCAGCTAACTGCAGCACAGATCCCAGCGGGTAAAGAGCAAGGGAGAGGGGGAGAAGAAGCCTGGCGACCTGTCATAGGCCGGGAGAAGTTACGCCCCCCCTAACCCTACCCCCGCGAGGGGGAGGGGATCGGTCAATGGTCTGTTTCCTGTATTCGTGGTGCTCAGTGCGGTAACGGCAATTCCCTCTCCCCCGGTATGCACTGCTTTCCTCTGCCCGGCCCATATCCCCCACTCTTGCGGGAGAGGGTGCAGGAGAGGGGGCAGCAGGCGGGGAAACCCCAATGCAGATGCGGAAAGGAATGATTTTAATGCCCTCGACAGTATATTTTGCCGGAAGGCGGGCCAAATCGCACCGGGAGAGCCTGGTCCGAAAAGTGGATCGCCTGTTCGACCGGGTCGGAGCGGCCAAGCTCATCGAAAAAAACAGCCTGGTGGCGGTTAAACTGCACTTTGGCGAACGGGGCGGCTCCACCTATATTCACCCCGTCCTGGTGCGCCGCGTGGTGGATAAAATCAAGTCGGCCGGCGGAAAACCTTTTCTCTGCGACACCAATACGCTCTATGCCGGGGGGCGGAACAACGCTCCCGATCACCTGGAGACAGCGCTGCAGCACGGTTTCGCCTACGCCACGGTGGGCGCACCGGTCCTTATTGCCGACGGCCTGCGCGGCCGCGATTATCACGCGGTAAAAATTAAGGGGAAGCATTTTAGCGAAGTGCAGATAGCCTCCGCCGTGGTAGAAGCCGACGCCATGGTGGTGCTATCCCACGTCAAGGGGCATATGATCACCGGCTTTGGCGGCGCTATTAAAAATTTGGGGATGGGCTGCGGCAACCGCTCCGGCAAGCAGAAAATGCATTCCGCTTTAAAACCTGTAATTAAAGGGGAGCACTGCCGCCGCTGCGGCGCCTGCCTGCGCTGGTGCCTGGCCAAGGCGATTACCTTGAACGAAGGCAGCGGTGCCATGATCAATCCCGAGCTTTGCACGGGCTGCGGCGAGTGCATCATTTCCTGCACTCACGGGGCGGTGCAGGTGCAGTGGCGCTCCGCGGTTATGGAAGTGGTGGAGCGGATGGACGAATATGCCCTGGGCGCTCTGGCGGGCAAAGAGCAGAAAACAGTATTTTTCAACTTTTTACTGAATATTGTCCCTGACTGCGACTGCTGCGCCTGGAGCGATGCTCCCGTGGTTCCCGACATCGGCATCCTCGCCTCCACCGACGCGGTGGCCATTGACCAGGCTTCGGTAGACCTGATCAACGCGCAAACCGGCATCGCTGCTTCGGCGTTGAAAAAGAATCTCAAGCCGGGTGAAGATAAATTTGACGCCCTGCACCCCGAAAGCGATTACCATACCATGCTTTCTTACGCCGAAGAAATCGGCCTGGGCAGCCGCAGCTACCAGCTGGTGGAGATAAAGCCGTCGCGGCGGCAAAAAAAATAGGCTCAACTGCAAGGGCGGAAAATATGGATGCCCTTGGCCCAAGCGAGAGGCAACTGTCTCCCCCGGTTGAAATACCTCTGTCTGCATATGCGGAAATGGTGTCTCTGCGCCTTTTCCGGCCAAGAGAAGGCGCGGGGCGGCGAAAGCCAAAGGGCGCTTTTTTCATTTCACCCCTGAAATATAAAATAACGTGACCAAAAGACTCACGTTATTTTATCCCCAGGTCCGGATGGTGGGCCTGGGTCTTACTTTTCATTGGGGTTGATAAAAAAACCCTGGAAGACCAGGTCCGTGAGCACGGTGCTCAGTCTCTCAATGTCTGTTTCATCTTCATTGACCACTTCCCAGATAAAGCGCTCGATTAACAGAATATAAGCCTTTGCACCCAGCTGGTAATCGAATTTTTTAGCCAGGCCGGCCTCCTGGGCGTATTTAATGGACCGGGCTGCGCTGTTGATGAAGTGCTGCTTTACGGCATACCAGTGGGCGTTAATTTGTTCCGACTGGCCCAGGGCTTCCTGGTATACTTTCATAATCGGCCTGTGCTTGTCGGCCAGGGTAAAGCAGGTTTTCATCAGGTCATTGAATATTTTTCGCGCATCCTGGAAACTCGCCGGGGTGAACTCAATATCGGCATAGGTGTAAAAATCGTCGAGAACGCTGTCTACGACTTTATTTAAAATGTCATCTTTGCCCTTAAAGTGACTATAAACGGTGCCGTAACCCACATTGGCTCGCTCGCTGATTTTAGAGATGGTCGTTTTGGAATAGCCTTCGGTTAAGAACACTTCCTGTGCTGTATCTAGAATTAATTTTCTGGTAATGCGGCTGCGCAGGTAACGGCGCGGCCGTTTGGCCGGAGCATTTTTCACATATATTCCTCCTTAGTTTTTCAATTAACTAAACAGAAGCTTTATATAATGACATTATATCAGTTTATTGAAAAATTACAAACCTTAATCAAGAAAAAATTTATTACAATAAAGGGCGTGAGCAAGGGGCTTTTGCCGTGTAGGTCAGGTAAAAAAAAAGCACCCTTTGCATCAAGGGTGCTTACCTGGTAAAATATAGCTAGCATCTGTTTTTAACGGGCAAAGACATGCCGCCCGATGCGGGTTAGCGTGGGCCTGGTAAAGATCCACCAGCTGGTGGCTGTAGCCGGATTGTAGTAATAAAGGGCTCTGCCGGTGGGATCTTCGCCATTAAGGGCTTCTTCCACAGCCCGGTAAGCCGTATCGTCCGGCTCCAGCCAGAACTGGCCGTCGGAAACGGCGGTAAAGGCTTGTGGTTGAAATATGACCCCGGCTACATCATCCGGAAAGGCGGGATCTTCAATGCGGTTTAAGATCACAGCGGCAACGGCAACCTGGCCCTCAAACTGTTCGCCGCGGGCTTCGCTGTATACCGCCCGGGCTAAAAGTTCCATCTCTTCGTCGTCGGGATGGTAGCGCCGCTTTTGCTCCGAGTTGTCCGCCGGGCTTTCGGTCTTCACTTCAGCCTGGCTCTCTTCCTGCTGGGCGGCGCTTATGCCGACTGCTGCTTGAACCTGAAGCAAAAGCGCTGCGGTAAAGGCAGTCATGGCCACCAGCAGGCATGCCGCCCGGGCAAAGCCACATTTCTTCCTGGCCAGCTGCCGCTGCAGATCGAGCAAACGCATGAGCGGTTCCTCCTTTCTGTGCAGCCTCTGGCTATGTTAAGCCAACGACAGCGCCGGGTCAACCCTGCTGAACGAAGAGATGGCCGCTTTATGCGGATTGATCAGACCGCAAGGCAGATCCAGCATGAGATCCTCTCAGTTCGTCTGTGATTCTGTTTTGTCCGCTGTCATTATAATTTTTGGAGTGATTGGATGGCTGTATACGCCCTTGGAGATTTGCACCTTTCTTTCGCCCGGCCCAAGCCGATGTACATCTTTGGCCCGGGCTGGGACAACCACCCTCAAAAGGTGCGCCAAAACTGGAACCGCACCGTTTCAGACGGCGACCTGACGATCATCCCCGGTGATATATCCTGGGCTATGAAACTGGAGGAAGCGGCCGCAGATTTAAACTGGCTGGCCGGGTTAAACGGCCAAAAGCTGCTCATCCGCGGCAACCATGACTACTGGTGGACTTCTATCGGCAAGGTGCGCGCTGCTTTGCCGGAAGGACTCCATGCCCTGCAAAACGATCACTTTCCCTGGGGCAGCCTCGCCATCTGCGGCACCCGCGGCTGGCTCTGCCCCGGCGAAGAAGGTTTTAACAGCCAGCATGACGAGAAAATTTACCGGCGGGAACTTCTGCGCCTGCAGATGTCCCTGGAAAGCGCCCGCAAAGCCGGCTTTACCGAAATCGTGGCGGCCTTGCATTATCCGCCGTATAACCGCCGCGGCCAGAGCAGCGGATTTACCGACCTGCTGGAGCAGTACGGGGTCAAGATCTGCGTGTTTGGGCACATTCACGACGCGGGGCGGGAGTATATCTTCCAGGGCCGGCGCAACGGGGTAACCTATCGCTTTGCCGCTGCGGACGGCGTTGATTTCACCCCGGTGCTCATCCTTGAAGAGTAACCCCCTCTGTTCCTCGATCACGATTAGGGTTGCCGCCATCATGATGAAAATCCGATTTTCACCCCTTTTGGGGGGCGGGGGGGGGGTTAGCAGTGGCGCAGCGTGCTGCGCCCTTTTAAACCGTAAAGCCCGTGCCTTAATAAATGCGGGACTGTCTTTTCAACTTTTTCAATCCCACGATCACCCCGATAATAAAGCCGCCCACGTGGGCCCACCAGGCCACCGGCTGCACCCCTACGGCCAGGGTGGCGTTGAGCAGCTGCAGGAAAAACCAGAGCGCCAAAAAGATGACCGCGGGAATATGGACAAAAGTGATAAAGAAACCCAGGGGCAGCAGGGTCAGCACCCGGGAGCGGGGGAAAAGGATAAAGTAGGCGCCGAGCACACCGGCGATGGCGCCGCTGGCCCCCACCAGGGGTATAGCGGAGGAGGGGTGGGTCACCACGTGGAAAAGCTGGCTCACCGCCCCCATGAGCAGGTAGGTAAATAGGTAGCGCAGGTGCCCGAGGCGGCCTTCAATATTATCGCCAAACACCCACAGGTAGACCATGTTGCTGATTAAGTGCAGCCAGCCCCCGTGCAAGAAATTGGCAGAAATTAGGGGAAGGGCGCCTGCGGCCAGCGCTTCCGGCCCCTGTTCCAGGCGCAGGAAAGCGGCTACGCTTCCGGTCAGCCTGGCCGGAACCATGCCGTAGGTGAAGACAAACTGGTTCAGCTGCAGCTCGGGCAGCATCTGCTGGTATAGAAAAACGGCTATGTTGAGCATGATTAGGCCGATGTTCACCAGGGGAAAGCGGTGCGTCGGCGCTGAATCTCTTAACGGTATCATTGCGGCCTCCTTTTTCTACATTATACCCCGAAATTCTCGATTCAGTGAACATTCATCATAGGAGACTCTTTGCCAGCCGGCCCCAGTTATCCTTCTTGCAAAACCTTAGCAAGCAATGGAAAAAATGCGGCTCCCCAGGTAAAAAAAAACCGTTGTGCCTTCGCCGCCCTGGCGGCGCTTGTTCTATTTTTCGCAAAAACCGGGCAATTTCATGAAGGATTCTATCAATTATAAGGAGAAATATTTAAGGTCTTTTTGTACAAAAAAAGCAGGGAGGTTAGGAGCTCTTTATCTGGACGAGGGTACTTTAGAGAAAAAGTAGTAAGGGGAGTGAGGTTCATGGAAGAGCAACTTAACGCCATATTCGCTTCCTACAAAGGCGAAAAAAGTGAGTTGATCCCTATTTTGCAGGATGTCCAGGAAGAATTGGGCTACCTTCCGGAAGATGCGATGCGGCAGGTGGCCCGCTTCGTGCGGCTGCCCGAGAGCAAGGTTTTCGGCGTGGCCACTTTCTATGCCCGTTTTCACCTGCAGCCGCGGGGCAAACATACCATTCGCCTCTGCTGCGGCACGGCCTGCCACGTGCGGGGCGCCAAGAGAATTTCCGATAAAGTTAAAGAAGTGCTGCAGGTGGACGTGGGACAGACCACAAAGGACATGAAATACACCTTTGAAGAGGTGGCCTGCATTGGCGCCTGCGGCCTGGCCCCGGTGATGACCATTGACGAGAAAACCTTCGGCAAGCTGAGCCCGGACAAGGCCAAGGACATTCTGGAAAGCTTTGGTGAAGAGCCGGAAGGGGGGCAGGAATGATGAAGCGCTTTATCGACCCCTGCTGTGAAGAATGCGCTCATAGCCCCAAAACCCCCTGTGACCGGTTCGTGGAATGCTGCACAACCGGGCCCCTTTGTCATGAGAGTGAAAAATGCCGCGCCGCCCGGGAGGCTATCATCAACCGGCTTTCCCACAGCCCCGCTTTCCGGGAGCAGTAGCGCCGGATCAAGCCAGAGAAAGGAGCGAAGAATACGGTGTATGAAAAACATGTCCTTATCTGCGCCGGAACGGGCTGCATCTCTTCGGGCGCACAGGATATAAAAAATGTCCTTGCCAGCGAACTGGCCAGGCACAATTTACAGGACAAAGTAAGGATTATCATGTCCGGGTGTCACGGCTTCTGTGAAAAAGGACCCATCTTTATTGTCTATCCGGAAGATATCTTTTATTGCGAAGTCAAACCGGAGGATGTTCCGGAAATTGTCGAAGAATGCCTGGTCAAGGGAAATAAGGTCGAGCGGCTGCTTTACCTGGATCCGGTCTCCGGGGAGAGGGTGGACTCCCACGACAAGATCATGTTTTACCACAAGCAGCATCGCCAGGTGCTGCGCAACTGCGGGGTCATCGATCCGGAAAACATTGATGAATATATTATCCGCGGCGGCTACCTGGGCTTGCGAAATGCGCTGCGGATGCAGCCCATGGATGTGATTAACGAGGTTAAAAGCTCGGGCTTGCGCGGCCGCGGCGGCGCCGGCTTCCCCACGGGGATGAAATGGCAGTTTGCCTACAACAGCCCCGGCGATCAAAAGTATATTGTCTGCAACGCCGACGAGGGCGACCCCGGCGCGTTCATGGATCGCAGCATCCTGGAAGGGGATCCCCACGCCGTGCTGGAGGGGATGCTGATCGCCGGCCGCGGTATCGGCGCCAGCGAAGGATATATCTATGTCCGCACCGAGTATCCCCTGGCGGTGAAGCGCCTGCGCAAGGCCATCGCCCAGGCTGAAGAGTACGGCTTTCTTGGCACTAATATTCTTGATTCTGGCTTCAATTTTAAGATTAAAATTAAAGAGGGGGCCGGGGCCTTTGTCTGCGGCGAAGAGACAGCCCTATTGGCCTCCATCGAAGGCAAGCGCGGCGTGCCGCGCCACCGCCCGCCTTTCCCGGCGGTGGAAGGGCTCTGGGGCAAACCCACCTGCATCAACAACGTAGAAACCCTGGCCAACGTGCCCTTGATTTTGCGCCACGGCGCGGCCAAGTTCAGCGAGCTGGGCACCGAAGGGAGCAAGGGCACCAAGGTATTCGCCCTTACCGGCAAGGTGAACAACACCGGCCTGGTGGAGGTGCCCATGGGCGTGACCATCCGCGATATTGTCTTCGATATCGGCGGCGGCATCCGCGGTGGTAAAAAGTTCAAGGCCGTCCAGATCGGCGGCCCCTCTGGCGGCTGCATCCCCGAAGAACACCTGGATCTGCCCATTGATTTTGACTCTCTCACCGCCGCCGGGGCCATGATGGGCTCGGGCGGCCTGGTGGTGGTGGACGAGGATACCTGCATGGTCGATCTGGCCCGCTATTTCCTCAACTTCACCCGCAAAGAATCCTGCGGGCAGTGCATCCCCTGCCGCCTCGGCGTGACCCAGATGTACGGCATTCTCGAAGAGATCACCGAGGGCCGGGGCAAGCCGGAAGATATCGACCTGCTGGAAGAGCTGGCCTGGAGCGTCAAGAAAGGGTCCATGTGCGGCCTCGGGCAGACCGCCCCCAACCCGGTGTTAACCACCCTGCGCTATTTCCGGCATGAATACGAGGCCCACGTCCTCGAAGGGCGCTGCCCGGCCCTGGTCTGCAAGCCGTTAATCGAGTATCGCATCGATCAGGAGAAATGCATCGGCTGCGGCCGCTGCACCAAGGCCTGCGCCGTGGGGGCCATCAGCGGCGAGAGGAAAGAGCCGCACACCATCGATCCGGCCATCTGCACCCGCTGCGGCGCCTGCATCGAGACCTGTCCCAAGAGAGTGCAGGCCATCTACTGTGTTTCCGAAGGAAGAGCCAAAGCGACGCAATGTGAGGAGGGCAGCACATGTCAGAGTTAATCACTTTAACCATAGACGGCAGGACCGTCCAGGCCGCCCCGGGCACCTCCATCTTGCGGGCGGCCCTGAACAGCGGCATCTATATCCCGCACCTCTGTGATCACAAGGATCTCACCTCCGTGGGGATCTGCCGCGTCTGCCTGGTGGAAATCGAGGGGCGCCGCCCCACCGTGTCCTGCATGACCCCCGTGGAAGAAGGCATGGTCGTGCGCACCTCTACCCCCGACCTGGATCAGACCCGCCGGGTCAACCTGGAGCTTTTAATCGCCAATCACGATTACAACTGCGAAAGCTGCGCCAAGAACAGCCACTGCCAGCTGCAAAAGGTAACCCGCTTTATCGGCGTGGATGAAAAGAGGCTGAAAACGCTGCGCAAAGCGCCGCTGGACCAGCCCCTGGATACCTCCAACCCCTTCTTCCAGCGGGATATGAACAAGTGCGTCCTCTGCGGCATCTGCGTGCGCACCTGTGAAGAAATTCAGGGTGACGCCTGTATAGATTTCGCTTACCGCGGCATCAACACCAAGATCAGCGTGCTCGGCGACAGGCCTATCCTCGAATCGACCTGTGTTTCCTGCGGCGAGTGCGTGGCCCGCTGCCCTGTGGGCGCCCTGGTGCCGAAGCAAGCGGAAGAGCCCGCTTACGAGGTGGAGACCGTCTGCCCCTACTGCGGCTGCGGCTGCGGCATTGTTGTCGGGGCAAGGGGCGGGCGCGTGGTCAGCTCCCGCGCCGTCGAGGACAGCCCCCCCAACCAGGGCAGCCTCTGCGTAAAGGGCCGCTTCGGCCTGGGCTACGTGAACAGCCCTGAACGCCTTACCGTCCCGCTGGTGCGCAAAGACGGCGAGCTGGTGGAGAGCACCTGGGAAGAGGCGCTGTCGCTGGTGGCTGACAAATTTTCCGGCTACAGGGGCGACCAGTTTGCTGCCATCTCTTCGGCAAAGTGTACCTCTGAAGACAACTATGTCGTTCAGAAATTTGCCCGGGCGGTGATGGGCACAAACAATATTGATCACTGCGCCCGTCTCTGACACGCTCCCACCGTGGCCGGTCTGGCCACAACTTTAGGCAGCGGCGCCATGACCAATACCATCGGCGAAATCGAAGACGCTTCCTGCATCCTGGCTGTGGGCACCAGCACCACCGACAACCATCCCATCATCGGCTACCAGGTCAAGAAGGCCGTGCGCAAAGGCGCCAAGCTGATCGTGGTTAATCCCCAGGAGGTGGACCTGTGCCGTTTTGCCGACCTCTACCTGCCCATCAAGCCGGGCAGCGACGTGGCCCTGCTTATGGGCATGGCCCGGGTCATCCTGGAGGAGGGCTTGCAGGATCAATTATATATCGAAGAGCGCTGCGAAAACTTTGCTCAGTTCAAGAAGTCCCTTAAAGCCTTTACCCCTGAATTCGTAGAGGATACAACCGGCGTGCCCTGGGACGACGTGGCCCAGGCGGCCCGGCTCTATGCCCAATCTAAACCGGCCAGCATCCTCTACTGCATGGGTATAACCCAGCATTCCCACGGCACCGACAACGTCTTTGCCGTGAGCAACCTGGCCTTGATTACCGGCAACCTGGGCCGGACTTCCGGCGGGGTCAACCCCCTGCGCGGCCAAAACAACGTCCAGGGCGCCTGCGATATGGGCCTTCTGCCCAACGTCTTCACCGGGTACCAGAGGGTGGATGACGCTGAAGCCCGGCGGAAGTTCGAGCAGGCCTGGGGCTGCACCTTGAACCCCACCCCGGGGCTGACCCACACCGAGATATTCGATGCCGCGTACGAAGGCAAAATTAAGGCCATCTACCTGGTGGGCGAGAATCCCATCCTCACCGAAGCCAACGCCTCCCATGCCCGCGAGGCCCTGGAGAAGCTGGAATTCTTCGTCGTGCAGGATATCTTCCTGACCGAAACAGCCCAACTGGCCGACGTGGTTCTGCCGGGGGCATCTTTCGCCGAGAAAGACGGCACCTTTACCAACACCGAGCGCCGCGTGCAGCGGGTGCGCCAGGTCATTCCCTCCGTGGGCGACTCCAAGCCGGACTGGCAGATTACCTGTGCCATAGCCCAAAAGATGGGGGCCAAAGGCTTCGACTTCAACAGCGCCGAGGAGATCTTCAAGGAGATTACCACGCTGACGCCCTCCTATGCCGGCATCAGCTACGATCGCCTGGAGCAAAAGGGCGGCCTCCAGTGGCCCTGTCCCACCGCGGACCACCCCGGCACAGCGATCCTGCATGCGGAGAAGTTCGCCACCCCCTCGGGCAAGGGCAAGCTAATGCCGCTGAAATACCGTCCGCCGGCAGAAGAGGCTTGCGGCGACTATCCCCTGGTGCTGACCACCGACCGCAGCATCTTCCAGTATCACAGCACCATGACCCGCCGCGCCCCGGGCCTGGACATCATGAACGGCGAAGCATACGTGCGCCTGCACCCCACCGATGCCGCGGCCCTGGGCATTGAAGACGGCCAGGAAGTAATGGTCACTTCCCGGCGGGGCAAGGTTAAAGTGAAAGCGCGGCTGACCCGGCGCGTGCGCCCCGGCGTCGCCTCCTTGAGCTTCCACTTCGCCGAGTGCCCCACCAATTTGCTCACCAGCCCGGCCCTGGACCCGGTGGCCAAGATCCCCGAAACCAAGGTCTGCGCCGTGCGCATTGAAAAAGCATAACCGTACGGACAGGGGGCGCGGCTTGCCGCGCCCCCTGAATTATTATCGATTGAGGAGGATATCAAAGGGGGCCTGGATATGTCCATTACCGTGCGAGAGGCATTGAAGATCGGCCGCCTGACCGAGGCAAAAATTCTGGCCGGCTCAGCCGGCCTGGACAATATCATAAAAGCGGTAGATATCATCGAGACCCCTGATGCGGCACTCTGGTTTAAAAAGGACTCTCTACTCTCCACCACTTTTTATGCCCTGAAAGACAATATTGAGGCTCAATTGCAAATGCTGGAAGACATCAAGGCTTGCGGCGGCGCCGCGCTGATTATCTTTTCTCCCGAAAGATACATTTCACAAATTGACCGGCGCCTGGTGGAAAAGGCCGATGCTTTGAATTTACCCCTGCTGCAGATGCCTGATTGTTCTTATGTCGATGTCATTGTACCGGTGATGAGCCGCATCCTGGACAGGCAGGTCGAAGTCCTGGAATACGCCCAGGAAGTGCACAATAGTATGACCGATTTCGTTTTAAAGGGTAAAGGGTTGCAAGAAATTATCACCTCGCTCGCATCGCTCATCGATCATTCGGTGATCATGGTCGATGCAGATTTAGTTGTACTTAATTACGCCGTTCCCGCGGGCAGCCCGGTAGAAATACCCCTGCTAACGCAGCTGCTGCAAGGCCAGGGCTACCTGGATCTGGCCGACTGTTACCCG
>JAKOVL010000187.1 GCA_029782095.1 Bacillota bacterium
CAAGATGTCCCGCTCCGTCCACAGGCAGCTGATGCAGGAGCTGCGGCAGGACTTTAACGAGGCTGTTGAAGACCTCAAAAGCGGCGGCGATTTCCCCTCCATCAGGGATGTCAAATGCAACCCTGATTTAACCGCCATTACCCTGGTGGTGGAGAGGGAAGCCTTTGAAAACAGCCTGGACGTTTTCGCCGTCTTCGGCCTAGGCTTCGCCGCCATGCACTACCAGCTCTTTGACGGCGTCAAGGCCGAAAACATCAAGGTCACCATCAACATAGAAGACGCATCCACGGGCGAACTCTTCCAAACCATCATCTACCCCGATGTCCTGGAAGATACACAACCATAAATTAGGGTGATGCAGCTTGTTATGGTTTTTCTTAATTTTATTCATTATAGTGATTGGCGCTGCTGTTGGGACAGTCTACAATGTCTCCCAGAAAAGAAAAGCCCTGGCGGAAGCGTTAAGCAATCTGGCCGGTTTCATAGTGTCACAATCGTACCTGGATGACAGCGGCAATACGGCCATTGCCGTAGATGATAGCGGCAAAATATTTACTTGTTAAAGCATTGCGGCGGCGGGGTTAGTTCCAAGGTCGTTTCTTACCGGGGTATTCTATCGGCGGAAATATTGGTTGATGGCAAGGAGCTGATAAAAACCTCCCGGACCAGCCAGTTGGGAGGGGTTATTCTCGGCGGGATAATTGCCGGCGGCGTCGGCGCGGTTATCGGCGGCCTGTCGGGTTCAAAAACCTCCATAAAGAAAGTAACCAGCATCAAGCTTCAAGTAGTGATCAATGACACTTCAGAACCGGTTCACCTGGTTAATTTTCTCGAGGGAAAATTTAAAACCGATTCCTTTCTGTACCGCCACGCCATGGAGCAGGCCAGGCACTGGCAGGCCCTGTTAAGCGTTTTAATAACCCGCGCCGACCGGGAAGACAGAGATAAAAGTAATAGAACAACGTTGGGGCAGACATGATATTGGAAGGCTTACATAATATAGGGTTTTTTGAAGGACATTCTACTTTTTTATCTAACTAAAGAAGTAGATATATTCTGAAATAACAGGTCCAGGCATTTACGTTTAACTCAAAAATTCCGAAGGGTAAGTTAGCATTATGGCAGAGAAAACAACCCCAAGCGTAGGTCAAATCTTGAAAGGACCTCTGTTTGATGAGCCGATGCGCATCGAGACTGTTGAGCAGAGCGGTAATAATACCTGGGTACTCGGTCTTGTCGGCATGCAATCGGAACGTTTCCGCCGGGTTACTCTGAGCGATAATGACCTGTCCAGCCTTGCTGTCACTGAGCCAAGTTTGACGTATACGGGCGACGGCCAGCTGTTGCGATTAGGTTTACAGGCATATTCCCTCGGAATCGCGTACGAATTTGACCCCTACTTCGGACTATCCATTTCCCGGGTAGATCCTCTGCCGCATCAGCTAGAAGCAGTTTATGATTACCTATTAAAGCTGGCCCGGATTCGCTTTCTGCTGGCCGATGACGCCGGCGCGGGCAAAACCATTATGGCCGGTCTGCTTATCCGTGAACTGCAGCTTCGTGGCCTGGCCGAACGAATCCTGGTTGTCTGCCCTGCAAATCTCTCTTTTCAGTGGCAGCGCGAACTGAAGGAAAAGTTTGATGAAACGTTCATCGTTCTCAAGGGGGCCCTTATCCGCGACCAGTTTGGAGTTAACCAGTGGTTGGAGCAGAACAAGGTGATCACCTCTCTAGATCTGGCCAAGCGTGAAGAAATATTACCCGGTCTAAAACAGGTCCATTGGGATCTGGTGATCATCGACGAAGCCCACCGCATGTCCTGGACTCCGCCATCGCGTAAAACTGCCCGCTATGCTTTGGGTGAAATCTTACGCGATAACTCCGATCATATGCTTATGCTTACTGCTACACCACACAAGGGCGATCCGAAAAACTTTACACTTTTTCTGCAGCTTCTGGATCGGGACGTCTACGCAGATGTCCGTTCAATTAATGAAGCGATGGAACGGCGCCGCGCACCTTTTTATTTACGCCGCACAAAAGAGGCCATGGTCTATTTCCCGGAACGCCAGGCTGATGGAACCTGGGTGGCAAAGAAAATATTCACAAAACGCATACCCAATACGGTTAATTTTCAGATCGACGGCGCTGAATTTGAACTCTACCGTAAAGTAACCCGTTATGTGAAACGGCAAAGCGCTAGGGCGGCTGCGCAGGGGGATAATCTGCGGGCCCGCGCTGTCGGCTTTCTCATGTCTCTTTACCAGCGCAGGCTGGCTTCCAGCACCTATGCCTTGCGCCAGAGCCTCGAAAACCGGGCCCGAAGGCTTGAAGAGGGGTTGAAGCGCGCCCAAGAACTGGTCATGAAAGCCCCGCCTGACTTACCTACACCCGATGAATTAGAGGAGATGGAGGACAACGAACGTGAGAAGCTGGAAGAGCTGCTTGAAGCGATTACTTTAACCACCAATGCTGAAGAGATTCTTGAGGAGATTAAAGAGCTTAAAGAACTGGCTGCACAAGCCCGTGCTGTAGAAGAATCAAACTCCGAGGCTAAGCTTTCCAAACTAAACGAACTGTTGCATAAGGAGGGTTTCTTTGCCAATCCAAAGCAGCGTCTTCTGATATTTACGGAGTTTAGAGATACACTCAACTACCTTGTGGATAAGCTTAAAGGATGGGGGTTCAGTGTCGGATATATCCACGGGGGGATGAGCCCGGGGTCTCGTGATGAGCCCGGCACCCGTCTCTATACCGAGCAGCTCTTTCGTGAGGGTGCCATCCAGGTACTGGTAGCTACTGAAGCGGCTGGAGAAGGTATTAACCTGCAGGTTTGCAATATTCTCTTTAACTACGATATTCCCTGGAACCCCAACCGGCTGGAGCAGCGGATGGGACGCATCCATCGTTATGGCCAGCAAAAAGACTGCTTGATCTTTAACTTTGTAGCTGCCAATACCATCGAAGGACGCGTTTTGCAACGCCTTCTTAAAAAGCTCCAGGAGATCCGTGATGCTTTAGATGATGATGCTGTTTTCAATGTCCTGGGTGAAGTGCTGCCTTCCGCGCATATGGAGCGTATTTTGCGCGACTATTATTCCGGCAAGCTAAGCGATGTGGATCTGGAAGCGAGGTTGCTGGAAAATGTTGATGAAAGCCGCTTCCGGGCGATCTGCCAAACTGCCCTGGAAGGGCTGGCTTCGAAAAAGCTTAACCTGGAGATGCTGGTCGAGCGGAGGGCCCGGGCCCGGGAGCGGCGCGTGGTTCCGGAAACAATTGCCCGCTTTTTACATGAAGCGGCAGCGTATATTCCCTTAGAGCTGAAAAATATAAAGGGCATGCCCCACACCTTTGAAGCTTTTCGAACACCACCGGCTTTGAAGCGCATCGAGCAGATGCCGGGCTGGAAGTTGCCGCCGCTTGCTACCCGTTATCCGCGTTGCTCCATGGATCGGGACACGGCAGAGAAACATAACCTGGAGTGGGTTACGCCCGGCCATCCCCTGTTTGAGGCGGTGCGCAGGTATACATTGGAAAGGGCTTCAGAAGACCTCGAGGTGGGTGCTGTTTTTTATTCGTTGAATCATGAGGAGCCATCTCGTATCGATTTCTACCGGGCCCGAGTCGTAGACGGCCTGGGTAAAGTTGTGCATGAACGGCTTTTTGCCGTAGAGCTGACCGGTTCGGGAAAGTTTTACTTGCGTGAACCCAATGTTTTAGGAAACTTTACTCCGGCAGACAGACTCAATGAACTTCCAGATGTAGCCCGGGCTCCTGAGCCTTCAGCTTGGCTGCACGAAAAAGTGCTGCAGCCTTTTCTTGAAGAAACGCGTGCCGAGCGCGTTGCCGAGGTCGAACGTATCTCTGCACATGTAGAGCTTTCTCTCACCGAACTGATACAGAAGGCCGATGAAGAAATCGGTAAAGCATATGGAGACAAGGAAAGGGGAATTCCCGGTGCCGAAGGCCGGCTGGCCCTGGCGGAGAACCGTCATGCGGAACTTTTAAACCGGCGAGAGCGCCGCCGCACGGAGCTTGCACAGCAGCGCTCTCTTACCCTGCAAGGAGTGGAACGTATTTCTTCCGTCCTTGTGCTGCCTCATCCCGAGCGCGAGGCGCCGGAGGTGCGCCGCATGCGG
>JAKOVL010000189.1 GCA_029782095.1 Bacillota bacterium
CGGGAGCATCGTCTTCACCGCCTCCCTGGACAGCCCGCAGGGCCAAAGCCAATCCTCGACGGTGCTGTGGCCCTATACGGCCCGGGAACTAAAAGCTATGCTGGCCGCAGATTTTCACCTGGCAGCCGAATACGGATCCTTCGCCGGCGAGCCTTTTGCCGAAGAAAGTCCTGCCTGGGTTTATGTGGCCGTCAGGAAATAGTGCCGCCCGGCTGGGGACAAGAAATTTCCCAGGCAATTGGCTTCAAGCCGAACAGGCCGCAAGTTCCAGACTTGCGGCCTGTCTCTGCACTGAGCCCGACTTATTGATTTGACGGCGACCAGACACTTTTCAGGCGTGCGATATTCTCGCCGACATCGCCCCGGGCAAACACGCCCCGGCCCGACACCACTGCATCCACCCCGGCCTGGCTGACCAGACCGATGTTTTCCGGAGTAATTCCCCCGTCGGCAAACCACATGAGCCTGCCGTCATTGCAGGGCTTGCCCCGGCGCACCTTTTCCAGTACTGGAGGCAAAAATTCACACTCGCCTTCCTCCGGCTCGGTGGTCAGCACCAGTACATAATCCAGGCAGGAGCTGAAATAATCCAGAGGCGGTATCGGGGTCTTGGGATTAAAGGCCAGTCCCGCCTTGAGTCCGTGTTGTTTAATAATGCTCAGTGTCCTGCGGGGATATGGACACGCTTCGTAATGCACCGCAATTTGGTCGGCGCCGCACGCAGCCAGTTTGGGAATGAGCCACTCTGGCTCGTGCACCATGAGGTGGACGTCAAAAGGCAGTTGGGTCAGCGGGCGCAAATCCTCGATTATTTTTGTGCCCATATTTATCACCGGTACAAAACTGCCGTCCTCGATGTCGAAATGGATATAATCTGCCTGCGCGGCTTCCAGCTGGCGCAGTGTTTGTTCCAGTGCAGTAATGGGCGCAGAAAGAATTGACGGGGATACTTTCATTTTTTTACGCTCCCGCACGAAAGGCCTTTACTTTTTGCATAAAGTTGTGCACGCGCTTTTCGTCCACGGGATTTTCAAATTTACCGTCGACCTTAAAGGTGGTGCCGACAACGGCGCCGTCGGCAATGGCCAGCTGTTGCTCCACGTTCTCCGGCCTTACTCCTGTATTGGCGAAGACGATGGTCCCGGGCACGGTATCCTTTACCAGTTTGAGCAGCTGAGCGTCTGTCTCGGCGCCTGCAGTGAGGCCGGAAACACACAGGGCATCGGGTTTGTTGTTAAAAACCGTGCTGCGGGCGACATCCACGATATTTCTGTCCGCCAGGTACTTGGCTGCTTCGGGGACTATATTAAACAGCAACTTGACATTTTCGGCCCCGATTGCGTGCTGGTGGCGCACCACCTGGCCGCAATTGGTATTCCAAAGGCCAAAATCGCTGGCATAGACGCCAGTAAATATCTCGCGGACGAATTTTGCCCCGGTGGCCGCCGCTAAATCCAGGGACGCTATGGGATCCCAAAGGACGTTGACGCCGAAGGGAATTTCTATTTCCGGCAACAATTCGCCTATTACCCTGGCCATGGCAGCTACAGTGACGGCGTTGACCCTGGTAAGGTAGGGCATGCTAAACTCGTTGGAAAACATCACAGCATCCACCCCGCCATCCTGCAGGCGGTTAAAATCCCGCCTGGCGCATTCAATAACCTTTCTCATGCCGCCGCTTTTATCGTAACCCGGGTCGCCCGGCAAAGCTTGCAAGTGGCACATGGCAATAATGGGCTTGTCCGTTCCAAATACTTCTTTAGTCCACTTTAAGGTCATTATTTATCTCCTCCGTTTTTTCCAGTAAAAATTCCAGGTCCATTGGATACAGCTTGCCCAAAAGGGGCGCGTAAGCAGCACGGCAGAGGCTGATGCAGAGCCGCCCGCCTTAAGTAAACATGCAGGCCAAAAATTCTTGCGCTGAAATTCCGCCTAAAAATCTGGAGAGACCGATTTCCTCCACGACCTTCCTGACATCGGGATACCTGAATTTAACTCCAACAAGGGAATTTTCCAGTTCGTCAAGGGCCACCAAACCCAGAAAGTCTCCGTGGATCTTGCATTTTTCTATGCTGCCATTTTTGATATTCAGCCGTATTTCCAGTCTGCCGGCGGGGAACCGCTTGCTGTTGCAGAATTGAAATTCCGGCGCCTCTCCCATGGTCCAATCCCAGCTCCGGTACTTTTCCCGTTGCAATTGGGCAATTCTGTCCAGATCTGCCCGGGTGGGCTGGTATTTTTGCAGGCCGTATGCGGCGGCAAAATAGTCAACCAGCTTCCGCCAGAAATCCTGGACAGTGTATTGGGGCAAGTACTGGCGAATATTGGTTACCCTGCTCTTCACCGAGCTGATGCCCTTGGAAAGGATTTTTTGCCGGTCCACCCTCAGCACGGCTTCCAGAATGTCCAGATTGCTGTCAAACAACAAGGTGCCGTGGTAAAGCATGCGCCCGCGATGGTACCTTTGGGCGGTCCCCGATATCTTTTTGCCCTCCACTACCAAATCGTTTCTGCCCATCGGCTCTGCCGGCACACCCATACTGCGCAGTGCTTCCACCATGGGTTTGGCTGCAGCGGAAAAATCTATGTCCTCAATATTTTCGGCCGGGAAAATAAAAGAGTAATTTAGATTGCCCAGGTCGTGATACACCGCGCCGCCCCCGGTGGAACGCCGGACTATTGTGGCCGCTGCTGCTTTGGCGGCAGCAAAGTTGATTTCACTTTCGGCGTTTTGGTAGCGGCCGATGACGACGGTATTGGCATTCTGCCACAGCAGCATTATCTTCGGATATTGCCGCAACTCCTCAAAACAGTACTCTTCAAAGGCCAAATTCCAGGTGGGATCGGTTGAATTGGTTTCTGCATACAACATCGGCGATACCCCTATTCCGCAATATCTCCGGCGCCGGGGCGCCGATTGCGGCGTTGCCCCTGACACCAGGGGCAACGCCGCTGCCCGACGGCGCCGCCGAGCGCGAAAATCACAGGTGCGCATAAAAGTTATTGCCAGAAACTCTGGCAATAACTTTATTGGGTTGTTACTTGTTCAGGACCTTTTCCACGACTTTGGATTCAATCTCCTGCTCGGAAAGCAAATTCTTGAGGCCGATAATTATTGTGCCCTGAGCTTCAGCTTTGGCAAAATCCTTGACAAAGTTGGCCGAGCAAAAGACGACGTCGTATTGCGGCGCAAGGCTTGTAGCTTCGCTTATGGAACAATGGTGTAACTGAATGGGGGTATTATGCTTCTTGAACACTTTCTCGATCTTCATCTTGATGATTTGACTAGAGCCCATTCCACTGCCGCAAGCTGCTAAAACCTTCAGAATCGCAATCGCCCCCTTTACTAATTAATTAAGCCTTGGAGGTCGCTTCTTTGTAGGCTTCGTAGTCTTCAGCCACAGTGAAGTAATGTTCTTTGTTCCTTCTGTACTGCAGCTGCGGTATCAACAACAGGAACAAAGCGATGGCTGCAACTCCTATATACTTACCGTACTTCAGCAGGACGCCAAAGACCGGCCATGCCAAAGCCCAGTCGAAGTTGCCGTGCCAGCCGCCGAATTCCGCCAGCTGGAAGAAGTAAACTGCAAAGGCACCGCCGAGCACCTGAATAATCCCGGACAGGAACGGAGCCAGCATGGCAGCCCGTACGCCGCCCCGCTTGTTGGCAAAGACGGCAAAGGTTGCGTTGTCGAAGAACACCGGTACGAAGCCAGTGATGATGAGCACAGGGCTCTTGAAAATGACCAGACCAAGGATCATCAGGAACTGTCCCAGAGCCCCGAACAAGAAGCCCAATGTTACCGCGTTGGGATGCCCGAATCCGTAAGTGGCAGCGCAGTCTACTGCAGGCATGGATCCCGGTAACAGTTTCTCCGAAATACCGGTAAAGGATTCACTGAGCTCGGCGACAAACATCCGTACCCCAAGTTGCAGGATAGCCAAGTACACTGCAAAGTGCAAGGACTTTTCAATGATGTAGAATACAAAGCTTTTATTGCCCACTGCGGGGTCGATGGATGCCATGAGCTCCGGACCCAGGATTCCGATGATAATACCGAAGAAGATTATCATCAGAATACCGGTGGTAACGGTGTTGTCGTTGAAAACTTTCAGGAAACCAGGCAGGTTGAGGTCCTCGATCCGCTTGGTTTCGCCCTTCTTGCTCAACCAGCCGGCGAGTTTGTCGGTCAGCCAGATACCAAACATCTGCTGGTGGCCGACAGCAAAACCGCCGCCGTCAGTGAGGTTTTGCGTAAGCTCGACGGTAAGGTTGGCCGACACAGACCAGTAGAGTCCCAACAGGATTCCCAGCGTGACAATAACAGGAGTAGACAGGTTACCGAAGGCGAAGAACATCAGCCACAGTGCAGTGGTGGACTGCAGGACCATGATGTGACCGGTGATGAACACCGTGCGGACCTTGGTAATCCTTCTGAACATGACCAGGAAAATGTTTGTGAAAAATGCGATAACAAGCACAATCATGGTCATGCCAAGAGCCTGGCCGGCCTTTTCAAACGCAGCATGGGCAGCAGCCTGACCAAAATACGGGTCAATTACCGCCGCAGAAAGCCCAAAGCGTTCGTTGAGGGCTGCCAGGATGGGCCGGAAGTTGCTTACCAAGCCGCCGGCAGCTACGTTCAGAATCAGGTATCCCACCGTAGCTTTGATGAACCCGGCAATTGCATCCATTACTGGCCGTCTGAGGAGCAGGTACCCGATTAGAACGATGAAGCCTACGAAGAAAGCCGGGTTTGTGAGGATGTTGACCTGGAAAAACTCCCATACTGACACCAACACGTTCATCCTACTAACCTCCATTAAATTTATTTATACTAATAAGCACAAAGTGCTTATAGTATACTGCGCAGGCAGTCCACCGTTTCGGCATTAAGCAGCTTTTTAACGTTCTCTTCGTCGGACAACATCTCGACCAGTTCGGCGAGGTTCTGCAAATGCAGGTTGTTGTCGGTGGACGCCAGGACGAAGAACAGGCGTGCATCGTGTTCAGGATTATCACTGAAAGAAACCGGTTGCCGGGTGCGCATAAAGCAAATGGCGGTCTTGTTAACAAATTTGCCCTCCTGCGCATGAGGAATACAGATATCGGGTGCGATGACAATGTACGGACCATATTTTTCCACATTGTCGATGATGGCTTGAACGTATTCCGGCTCCACGGCTCCTTCGTCAATCAGCGGCTGGCAAGCGGCGGCTATGGCGTCACGCCAGTCATCAAAGCTGTCGTGAAATGAGCATCTGCTGTTTTCAATGATTTCTTTCAATAACATTTTCCCCACATCCTCTGCTTAAAATGTCCCACAGCTGCCGCTGGACTCAGATATGAATGGCTTCGCCGGCGATTCCGGCTGCCGCTTCCATAATCGCTTCCGCCAGGGTGGGGTGAGCGTGGATGGCTTTCGCCAACTCTTCTGCCGTCGCTTCCAGGTGCATGGCCACAACGGCTTCGGCAATTAAATCCGTCGCCCGGGGCCCGATGATGTGCACCCCCAATATTTCATCCCACCGCGAGTCGGCAATGATTTTTACAAAACCTTCCGTTGCGCCCATGGCCAAAGCTTTTCCGCTGGCGCTAAAGGGGAATTTGGCAACTTTGTAAGGCAGGTTTCTGGCCTTGGCCTGTTCTTCGGTTATACCCACAAAG
Source organism: Bacillota bacterium (assembly GCA_029782095.1). Classification (GTDB taxonomy): domain Bacteria; phylum Bacillota; class Dethiobacteria; order DTU022; family DTU022; genus JAKPEE01. Next base: position 5,669 of record JAKOVL010000189.1, read on the forward strand.
GCCAGTTCGGGGTGGGAAAAAACGCATCCGGGAACGGCATTGTATTTCATGACCCTTTCGCGGCCCGTGATGTTGTCCGCCGCGACCAGAGCCTGCGCCGAAGCCACGTGGGCCAGTTGCTGCTTGCCGGTGATGTCCCCGATACAGTAAACCCTGGGGTTGCTGGTCTGCATCTTTTCATTGACCTCGACATACCCGCTGTCAGTGAGTTTGAGATTGAGGGCTTTGAATGCCTCCAGCTGGGGTTTGCGCCCTACGGCTACCATGACCAGGTCGGCGGCAATTCTTTGTTGCGTAGACAGGATCAGCTCGTTTTTGCCGTCCCTGAAGTCGATTTTCTCTACAGTGGCGTTGCAGTGAATATCGATGCCGGCTTGAATCATCTGCGCCGTCAGGGCCTCAACCAGTTCGCCATCTACCGAGGGCAGCAGGGCGGGCATCAGCTCGATGATGCTGACCTTGACGCCAAAGGCCGCGAAAATGCCGGCAAATTCTACGCCCACGATTCCGCCGCCGATGATGGCCAGGCTTTCAGGCAACTCGCTTAAATTTAGGATGTCGTCGGTGCTGAGAAGCCTTACCTCCGGAGCGCACGGGACAGACAGCTGCCTGGCTTCTGTACCCGTGGCCAGGATTATATTTTTGGCGGTATATCGCTGCTGCCTGCCGTCGGCGCCGGTCACCACAATAGCGCCGTCAGCGTGCACTTCGGCTTGTCCCATTACCACCTGGACATTGTGTTTGGCCAGCAGTCTTTCTACGCCCTGGCCCAGTTGGCTGACCACCCGGTTCTTCCTCTCCTGCACTTTTTGCCAGTCGAGTTTGGCCTCGCCTGTCACGATACCCATGAGAGCGCTGTTTTGCACTGTCCTCCAGGCATCGGCGCTGCTGACCAGACTTTTGGTAGGAATGCAACCGCGGTTAAGGCAGACCCCGCCCAGACGATCCTTTTCAAACAATACAACCTTTGCCCCGCGCTGGGCGGCACGGATTGCAGCCACATAGCCGCCGGGGCCGGCGCCGATGACAGCCAGGTCGGCTTCCGGACCAGTTTCCGGAGCTGCCGCAACGGCAGGCTTTGTTTCCTCAGCGCTGCCGGCTGCAGGCTGGACGGCGTCCAGTTCCGGCGCTTCTTCTCCTTCTTCGCCAATATAGGCAATGGGCGCAGTTACGGGCACTGTCTGCCCCGGTTCTGCATAAATCTTCAACAAATAGCCTTCGTATAACGATTCAACTTCGAGATTTACCTTATCCGTTTCCACCTCGACCAGGGGGGCGCCCTTTTCCACAAAATCGCCGGGCTGGCACAACCACTTGATAATAACCCCTGTCTCCATTGTCATTCCCAATTTGGGCATTAAAACAAATTCACCCATTGCACTTACCTCCTCGGCCTGTTCATAGTAACGCTTGCAGGGGGTTGTTCAGCATCTCTTGCAGGGTTCCCATAAATTCAGCGCCTACAGCTCCGTCGATGATGCGATGGTCTACCGTCAGGCTAAAGCCGGTCATATCCCTGATTTCAATTTTGTCTCCAATAACCACCGGTTTCTTTACCGTCCTGGATACGCCGAGGATGGCGCTTTCAGGCAGGTTGATGATCGGCGTGAAATGGTCCACGGCATACATGCCCAGGTTGCTGATGGTAAACGTGCCGCCGGTGTAATCGTCAGGCAGCAATTGCCCCGACCTGGCCTTGGCAATCAAGGCTTTGGCTGTAACGGCAATTTCCTGCAGGGACATTTGATCTGCTCCCCGAATCACCGGGACTATCAGCCCGTCTTCCAATGCCACTGCCAGGCCGATGTTGATGTCTTTGTGGTATATGATTTCGTTTCCGGCCAGGGAAGCGTTGAGTTTGGGGTGTCTGGCCAGGGCCCGGGCAACGATTTTGATCAGCAAATCGGTGAAACTCAACTTGATGTCCCGGAGGGCAAAAACCTGTTTTGCATCCTGCAGGTAAGCAAGAAACCTGGTTGTATCCAATTCGGCAGAAAGGGTAAACTGAGCCGATTGTTGCAAACTGGCCTGCATTCTGTCGGCGATGACCCTGCGCATATTGCTCATGGCCATTGTTGTTCCGGCTTGCTTACCCCCGGCGCCTGCACCCTGTTGCAGGTGGGCGACAATGTGCTCCTTGCCGATTTTGCCTGCTGCAGGCAAGGCATCGATATCGATACCGTAGTAGGCGGCCATTTTTTGCGCCAGCGGAGTAACCCTTCTGCTGCCGGCAAATTGCTCAACATCTCTGACTGTGATACTGCCCAGCTGCCCTGTCCCGCGGATTGACTTCAGCTCTATCCCGCGCTCTCTGGCCAATCTTCTGGCAGCAGGGGTAGCTAAAACCTTCCCACTGTTCATCGGTTACCACCCTCTACCTGACAATTTCTCTGACTGCCGCAACTATATCTTCTTCCTGGGGCACAACCATTCGTTCCAGTTTGGGGTTATAGGGAATAGGAAGGTCGGCGCCGCCCAGCCTTCTGACGGGAGCATCGAGATAATAGAATGCTTCGCTCTCGACTATGCGGCTGACGATTTCCCCGCCAAACCCCCCGGTCTTGCATGCTTCGTGAACCACCAATACCCGGCCTGTTTTCTTGACCGAGTTGCCAATGGTCTCTTCATCCAGGGGAACCAGGGTGCGAATATCCACGACCTCTGCACTAATGCCTTCGCTTTCCAAAGCTTTGGCTGCGTTTAACGCCTTGATCAATGCATAGGAATAGGAAACGATGGTCACATCCTTGCCCTCTTTTTTGACGTCGGCCTTGCCGATGGGCAGGATGTAATCTTCTTCGGGAACTTCCCCTTTAAGCTTGTACAACAGTTTGTGTTCAAAGAAGACCACCGGGTTGTCGTCTCTGATGGCAGCCTTGAGCAAGCCTTTGGCATCGTAGGGCGTCGCCGGCATAATAACCTTGAGGCCGGGTACGTGGGCCATCCAGGCCTCCAGGCTCTGGGAATGCTGCGCAGCGGCGCCGGTGCCGCATCCGGCGGGAGTTCTCAGGACCATGGGAACCTTCAACTGTCCCCCGGTCATAAAGCGCATTTTGGCTCCGTGGTTGACAAGCTGGTCGGTGGCCAAAGTAACAAAGTCCGAAAACATTATTTCGGCTATGGGCCGCATTCCCAAAGCGGCTGCGCCGACGGCCGCGCCGACAAATGCCTGCTCCGATATCGGCGTTTCCAGTATCTGTTCAGGCCCGAACTCCTCCAGAAAACCTTTGGATACCCCAAAACAACCGCCGTAAATTCCGATGTCTTCGCCGATGAGGAAGACTTTGGGATCGCGTTTCATCTCTTCACGCATTGCTTCTGCAACGGCTTGTGCATACGTTATTTCCCGCATGGATTCTGCCCCCCTTACTATGCGTACAACAGCCGGGACATGATTTCGAATTCCGGGTCCGGGCTGGATTCGGCATACTTTTCAGCTTCCGCGATTTCTTCGGCAACTTCCTTGGTCATAGCCTCGAATTCTTCTTCGCTAAGCAGCCCCTCTGCCAGCAGGAAATTCTTGAAGTGCAGGATGGGGCACTTTTCTTTCCACTGCTTTTCTTCTTCTCTGGTCCTGTACTTGCGCTGGTCGCTCTTGGAGTGCCCCAGCCAGCGATAGGTCTTGCACTCCATCAAGTACGGCCCGTTGCCGCCGCGAATGTATTCTGCAGCTTCCAGGGTTGCCTGGTACACTTCCAGCACATTGTTGCCGTCCACGATTTTGCTGGGAATGTTGTAAGCCTGGCCGCGGTCGGCGACATGCTCGATGGCCATAGCCTCCCAAATGGGCTTGCTCATGCCGTACAAGTTGTTTTCACATACGTACAGAACCGGCAGCTTCCACACGCTGGCCAGGTTTAAGGACTCGTGAAAAGTTCCCTGGTTGTTGGCGCCGTCGCCAAACATGCATACCGAAATACCCGGGGACTTCTGCATTTTCAAAGCCAGGCCAATGCCGGTAGCAATGGGCAGAGTCCCGCCTACAACACCGGAAGTACCAAAGTTCTTTACTGAAACGTCGGCAATATGCATTGACCCGCCCAAACCCTGGCAGTGGCCGGTTTTCTTGCCAAACAGTTCAGCCATTATCTGCTTGACATTGCCGCTCTTGGCGATGTCGTGGCCGTGTCCGCGATGGGTGGGCATTATCCAGTCTTCATCGGTCAGGGCGGCGCAAATACCGGCCGCCACAGCCTCCTGACCTATGGCAAGGTGGGTGGTGCCATGAATTTTACCCATCATGAACATCTCATTGACTTTTTCCTCAAAAGCCCGAATTAACAGCATGTCCTTCATCATCTTGAGTAACAATTTGGTGTCAGGAGCTTTGCCAGTCACGTCATTTTCCTCCCTTGAAACTGTTTTCATTGGCCTAAACAGGTCGGACAGGCTGTACAGAGCTGTTCAACCATTGTTTTCCCCGGACAGTTTGGGACGCCAGTATTCCCCGGGGTCAGTCGCCGGCCCCTTACGGCCGATGCGGCTGAAAGTGCAGTGGGCAATGCAGACCCCGCAGTTTGTGCCGCTTTTGACCCAATACTCTCTGCACTTGGCGTAATCGACATGCCATTTTTGATACCCGGCCAGGGAAAAATCCCCTTTGGCTTCCAAGTCGGGTTCACCGAAGGAAATTGCCTGGGCCGGACACCGGACGGCGCATCGGCGGCACCGGGAACAAAAATCGTGCAGGTAATCCGAGGGGTTTGGGTCCCCCGCAGGCAAAGGCATATCGGTCAAAATCTTGGCAATGCGGCACCGGGGACCGAAGCGGGGATGGATCAGCAGGCCATGTCGCCCCAGCCGTCCCAGGCCGGCGTCAATGGCCAGGGGAATATTCAGGGCTGTACAGTTTAAGCTGGGAATGGCAGTGTAGCCCAAACAGCGGATGAACTCTGCCAGCGCAACGACCAGCGCCGCCAGCCGCGAATACCCCACCGCCGTCGCCGCCACCTGCGGCAAAGCCGGAGCCGTTTCTATCGCGTCGGCATCCATTTCCACCACGATGACGACAACGTTTCCCGCTTCTGCCGGGATTACCAGGGCGTCGGCATCTTCTGCTCCTTCTTCATCGCTGAAAATGACGGGGAATGACTTTTTGCGGTCGGGATCATAGTAATGAGAATAAACCCAGTTGCGGTTTAAACGGCAAAATCCAATGTCGTCGGCGCCGTACAGCAGGGCGGCGGTCTTCAGCACCTGAGCGCATGTCGGCGGTCCTGCATCCCACTTCTCGCCGGAGGCGCCCTTTCCCGTCCAGGAATTTCCCGCACCATTGGCACGGTTGGGCTCTATTTGCAGAGCATTCAGCACCGCAGCGGCGCCCGCCGTCAGGGCATAATCCAGGCGGGTAAAGCCCGGAATGTCCTGCAGCAACCGCTTGTCCAGCGACAGGTATTTTTTTTCCCTGCTCAAATGCTTGCAGGCGGGGTTCCACTCCGGCTGAAAGTACATGTGCATCTTTTGGTCAAATCTTTTGCCGTCCCCCATAGCATTACCCCTTGCGCAACATTTTCCGGCAGGCAATCTATAGGACAAATTTATGCAATACCGTGGCCACCCCGTCATTATCGTTGGTATCGGTGACATATCGGGCAGCCGCCTTTACTTCCGGAGAGGCGTTGCCCATGGCGACCCCCAGGCCTGCATAAACTATCATGTCAATGTCATTTTCGTTATCCCCGATGGCGACAACCTCATCGGGCGAGATGGACAGCGATTCTGCGAGCCATTGCACTGCTTTGCCCTTGCTCATGCCGACACTGCCCACATCCAAAGTCTCAGCATCCGACTGCAGGGCTTCGATGCCCGGCAAACTGTTCAGTTCATCTGCCACTGCCTGCAGCCGGGGCGGGCAATCGATGCACACGCTGATCTTGTATATCTCGTAATCGGCAATAACCTGGCGGTAATCGGGAACCACCAGGAGGTTAACCCTGTCTTCCGGGGCCAGGGTCTGATTCCAGTCCCGGAAAAACCGGATTTTAAAAGATTCCCGCTCGCCAATGACGGTATCCTCGCTGTAAAAATGGCAATCGATGCCGTATTTCTTGCACACGCCGGCAATGGTATCGATGACCTCAGCCGACAGAGGATCGGCATATATCGGCTTTTCCCCGTACACCTCTTTGATAAACGAACCGTTGCAGGAAATTATCGGAGTTTCCAGTTGCAGTTCTTTGGCGTAAACCCTGATCGCCTTATATAATCGCCCGGTGGCCATGGCAATTATGACGCCTTTGTCTGCTGCTTTTTTAAGGGCCTCTTTGTTGGGTGCAGATATTTTCTTGTTGCTGTCCAGCAACGTCCCGTCCATGTCCACCACTACCAATTTATAGATCAAGGGAAATCACCTGCTGTTGCTCAATGATGGCAAGGCAATGGGTGGCGCGGTGTAAAACGCCACCGCATTGACTTGAGACTTTATTTTTGTCCGTAATAGGCTCCTTCGCCGTGCTTGCGATAGAAGTGCTTGTCCTGCATGGCGCTGTCCAGCGGCGTTATCCCTTGCCGCAAAGATTCACTGATATACGCCATCTTCGCCACTTCTTCAAGGACCTTGGCATGGTATACCGCTTCGGCCGCGTCTCGCCCCCACGCAAAGGGCCCGTGGCCCGGCAGTAATACCGCTGGAGCATGCATGGGATTGCGGCCCTTAAAGGTCTCGACAATCACTTCTCCGCTGTTTTTTTCATATTCGCCCTGGATTTCTTGGGAAGTCAATTTCCTGGCGCAGGGGACCTCGCCGTAGAAATAGTCGCCGTGGGTTGTTCCGTAAACAGGGATGCTTCTGCCTGCCTGGGCCCAGGCTGTGGCCCATGTGGAATGGGTGTGCACAATACCCCCCACTTCGGGCCAGGCTTTATACAACACCAGGTGCGTTGCAGTATCTGTCGAAGGCCGCAAATCGCCTTCAACAACATTGCCGTCCAGGTCGACCACGACCATTTTGTCCGCCGTCAAAGTTGCATAATCGACGCCGCTGGGCTTAATGACCACCAGACCCTTGTCCCGGTCTATGGCGCTGACATTGCCCCAGGTGAAAATCACCAACCCGTGTCGGGGCAGGGCCAGGTTGGCCTCCAGGACCTTCTGTTTCAATTCTTCGAGCATAGAATTCCCCCCTTAGCCATTTGGTCGCTGATCCACTTCCTTGCTTTGGCAATTTCGGCAATGGGGTCGGACGCCGCCTCGGACCACATCTCCACCAGGAGCGGACCCGGGTAGTTTAGCTCGGACAGCACTTTAAAACAAGCCGTAAAGTCGACGTTGCCGTCGCCAAATGGAACGCGTTTAAACACTCCGGGCTTGGTGTCCTTGACGTGAATGGCCACGGTACGGCGGGCGCCGCACCTTAGCTCGTCGGGGACATCCAACCCCCATGCAGACAAGTTGCCGATATCCGGATACACATGCAGCCAGGGCGAATCTATCTCCTTGATAATTTCCATGGCTTTGTGCACCGAGTTAATAAAGGGGTGGTCCATTACTTCAATGGCCAAGGTCACTCCAACCCGGCTGGCCCAAACTACCGACTGCCGCAGGTTGCGCATAAAGTGCTCACGGGTGCTTTTATTGCTTTCACGGTAGTACTCATCATAACCGGCCAGCTGAATGACACGAATCCCGGTGGCCAGGGCGAAGCAAAGCGCTTTGCGCATTATCTCCAGCCCGGCATCACGAATGGCCTTGTCCTCGGACCCCAGCGGAAACCGGCGATGGGCGCTGAGACACATGGACAGAACAGGCATTTCGGTTTCCGCAATAATTTCCCGGAACTCCCGGAGCTGTTTGGGACCCCAGTCCAGGCGCGCCAGGCGCTGGTCCGATTCGTCGATGGAAAGTTCCAGATAATCGTATCCTGCCTCTTTGGCGGCCCGGAGCCGCCCGGCCCAGGTCATTTCCGCCGGAAGCGCCTTCTCGTATATCCCGATTGGGACCTTGTCCAAGTCGATGATTTTAACCACCCCAGTCACTTATCCCCAGTATTGGGCAATTACTCTCTTGAATTCCCTTGCCGCGGCCACGGGATCTTCGGCATCCCTGATGGCTCTGCCGGCGATAAACACCTTGATGGGTATGCCCTTAAACAAAGGCAAGTCTTCGGGGACCAGGCCGCCGGTGAGGGTAATCTCAAAACCCATGTCCGCCAGGCGCCTGATCAGCTCCAGGTCTTTTTCCCCCCAGGCCTGGCCGGCCGCCTGGGCATCGCGGCTGCGGTGATACACAACCTGCTTGATCCCCGCTTCCCGCCATTGCTCGGCCTGCTCCAGGGTCCAGGCGCCGGTCAGTTCGATCTGCACATCGCAACCCCGGGGCCTGGCTTCCCGCAGTGCCGATTTCACAGTGGCAATATCGGCACAACAGATGACTGTCGTCCAGTCCGCTCCGGAATCAAAGGCCAGCCTGGACAGAATATTGCCTGCATCGGCAATTTTGATATCGGCCAAAATAATTTTGTCGGGATAAAGGGCTTTGAAGTTCCTGACTGCGCTCATGCCCTCGGCGCAACACAGGATAGTCCCTACCTCGATGACGTCAATTTCCTCATACACCAGACGGGTTGTCCGGACTGCATCGCTGAACGAGGTATTGTCCAATGCAATTTGCAATAATGGAACAGCCATTGTTTTCCACCCCTCGCTTAGCTGACAGGTTCAAATGAGAAGAATCTGGCCGGGTTGTTAATCAGGATGTCCTCAATGGCATCCTCCTTGACGCCAACTTCGCGCAGCAGAGGCACAAAATCAGTCAGCATGTAAGCAATGCCATGGGCAATGCCCTTGGAATGTGCAGTTTGATAGCTGGCGCGTCCGGCATCCATGGAAAGCAGAATCTGCTTCTGATAACCGGCTTCCACCAGAGCGGCAATAAGTTTTGCCTGGGTCTCGTCGGTGTAGTACTTGACCCGGTCGGGACCGTCATAGCAGATATAAGCACCGGTTGCCAACACGCGCTTATGATAATAGAAGTCCGGATTCTTCTGGACGTGGCTCAGGGCGATACGCTCAGGAGAGACGCCCCGCTTCTTGTACAATTCCACCGTCTCCAGAGCCATGGTTCCCATTTGCGTATGGGTGACAATGGGCACACCCGTTGCTTTATGGGTAAGAGCCACAGCTTCAATTTGCCTTTGCTCGAAGGGAGTTATAACGCTGTAGCTGGTGCCGGACTTAATGACCCCGGCTTTGGCGGAAACCCGCTCTACGATGGGGCCGTTATAGCTGTGCTTATCCATTCCTACCTGGATTTCAGCAACCAGCATCTCGGCAACCTTGTCGATGTCGCAGGTGGCCAGCCAGTGCATCCTGTTATCGTAGAATTCACCTTTGTGAAAGCCGGTGGACATGACTATATGGGCTCTGCCTTCCAGCCGCTTGGCCACTTCCAGCATCATGGGCACGTTGCGGCCGCAGCCAATGGGATCCATGGCGATGAGGCTTTTACCGCCGGCCTCAATGAAATAATTCATTTCTTCGACGGCTTTGTCCACTGAATCCATAAGGAAATCTATGTCGTCTCTTACCTCTTGGCCGCCGGTACGGATCAGGTGGTCATGGCTGTCGGTTACCCCTAGTTCCTCGGGGGGGATGTCACCCAGAACTGTTCTGACAATTCTCACGACTATTCCTCCTTCTATGCTTTATAATGCTACTGTAAGCATATCAATACTGTGCAAATTGGTCAACGAAAATCGGGTAAATTGCACAAACGTGCAAATCATGTGCATACACGGACAAAAAAAATGGCTCATGCCGAGCCATTTCCTTCTTTTTCCGCCAGTTCCATTACTTTTCTTGCCGCTGATTCATCCGTTATCAGGGTGGTGAGATAGCCTCCCCGCACTGCGCCCAGGATGGCCTCTGCCTTTAACTCGCCGCCCCCGACGCCAATAACCTCTTTAATCCCCTTGATGTCATCCTTGCCCAAACCAATTATGCTGGTGTTCGGGTAGGTATCCAAAAACCTCCCCCAGCGGTCGAAGAAGTAGGCGCAGATATGGCCTACTGCCCCTGCTTCCCGCAACCTCTGCCTGGTGGAATCGGAAAGGTATTCCTTGGACAACACGCTGGAATCCCCGGGATGCAACGAGCCTATACCAGTTAAAACCACATCAGACCTGCGGGCAAGGGCCAGAGATTCCGAAATAGTGGGGTCCTCCAGCAACGTTTTGCGGGCCATGGCGTTTTCCACGAATACCGGCGCATGCAAGTAGCGGTATTTTCCCTTGAAAGCCATGGCAAATTGCCTCACCAGATCCGGAGCGTCCAGCGAAGGAGATTCCGACCCCACTGCGCCAATAACCTGGGTAACGGTTATATGCTTTTCCACCGGTTCAAGGGCCTTGGCACAATGGTACATGGTGCGCCCCCAAGTAATGCCCAATATCATGTTGTCCGTCAAAATTTCGTTTAAATACTGAGCAGTAATCAAACCGATTGCGCTGAGAATCTCATCATATGAGCGCGAGCGGCTGTTGACAATGCGCACTTTGATGTTGGGAAAATACCGGTTGAACTGCCGTTCGAGCTCGAACAACCTTTCATCGGGATAGTGTATGACGAATTCTACAATTCCTTTTTCCCTGGCTTTGGTCAACAGGCGCGAAACGCGAGAGCGTGAAGTATAAATGCGTCTGGCTATTTCATCCTGACTCATTTGCCGCTCGTAATACATGCTTGCCACTTCTGCTAACAAGCTCAGTTTCTCCAGCTTGGCATTGTAGTTTGCTTTCATACATGCCTCCTCTCCCCGACAACGGTATTGTATTTCAGATTGCCTAAATAAACAATGGGCTTTCCCAGTGGATATTATAGCAAAATGCTTGCCGCCTTTGCACCTTTCGGCCTCAGAGCAACCAGGCCAGGTTATCTCCGCAAACCATGTTTCTTTCCCTGGCGCTTAACGGCAATTGATTCAACTTGTCCAGGGGAGAGTCGTCTTCCATGTCAAAAGGATAATCGGTGCCTATGACCACGCGGTCGGCGCCCACCCGGGCCAGCAAGTAAGCCAGCGCCTCGGGAGAATGAGTGATGGTGTCATAGTAAAAATGCCTGAGGTACTCCTGTGGCGGCCTGGATACTGTCCGGCACTCGGGACGCACTTTCCAGCCGTGATCCAGCCTGCCGATAATGTAAGGCAGTTGCCCCCCGCCGTGGGACAAACAAACCCTGAGGCCGGGGTACTTGTCAAATACCCCGCCGAAAATCATGGAAGCGGCGCAAATGCTGGTATCGAGCAAGTTGCCGATGAGGTTGCGCAAATAATATTGGCCCATCCTGTCGGCACCGGCTACGGCGCGCGGGTGGATCAAAACCAGGGCGCCAAGCTCCTGCACCCTTTCCCAAAAAGGCCAAAATTGCTCTTCGCCCAGGTAAACGCCGTTGACATTGGACCCTACCTGCACCCCGCACAGGTTCAGGTCGGTCACTGCCCGGGCAAGTTCTTCCACCGCCAGGCCCACGTCTTGCAGGGGAACGTTGGCCAGGCCGCGGAGCCGGCGGGGATGCCGGCGGACGAGCCCCGCCAATTCGTCGTTCAGCATCCGGTGCACCTGCAGAGCATACTCCGCCGGTTCAGTATAGTGAAAAGTAAAGGGATGCAGCGACACCACTGCCATGTCCAGGTTTCTGCGCTCCATATCTGCAAAGCGCTGCTCCCAATCCCAGTAAGCTGTCAAATGCGGCGCCGAGTTAATCACGCCTTGGGGTCCCGTAAACAAGATTTTCTTCATCCCGTTCTGCGGCCGGATTTCAACTTTGTACGGATAGCCGGGAACCTGTGTTATTTCCGCATACGCTTCTGGCAACCAATGATTATGAACGTCAATACGCACAGACATTTAACCTCCTGCCACCGGCAAAATTATCGATAATACATCGCCGTCTTGCAAAACAGTAGCCAATCCGTCCAGGTTTCCTATGGCCGTTGAATTAACGGTAATAAGCAGTCCATCCCTGAATTCACCGTCTTCGTCAAACACCCAGGCAGTAAATTCTTTGCCATACCGTGCTGCTAAACAGTTTAACAATTCGTCAACGGTACCTGCCCGGGTGGTGACCGACAGCATATTGCCCCCCAGCACCTCGCTCATGCCGGGGAAGAGCTTGACGATTACTGTTTTTTCCATCTCCGGACCCCCTGCTTATTTGTACTCCAGCGCCCTGGCGCCGACATGGGGCAGCACGCGGCACTGCCGTATGCACCAGGGATCACCGCCGCAGAGATCGCATTTCAGAGCGGTATTGGTGTCGGGATCAAAATTAATCGCCCCAAAGGGACATGCCTCGGCGCATGCGCCACACCCTGTGCATTGGGCTTGATTTATGGTGTAGATGTTCAGCCTTTCGTCAAATTCAAAAGCGCCGCTGGCGCAGGCGGCCGCGCAGGGGGGATTTTTGCACTGCCGGCAAACCGCCGGTTTGTGAATCGCCTCTTTCTCGTTGCTGTCGATTCGAATCCTTGCCTTGGCGGGATTTACCGCCCCATAATGCCGCAGCGAGCATAGCAATTCGCAATTGCGGCAGCCCATACAGTATCTCCAGTTTACGCGCAACCTTTTGCTCATTGTCAATCCCCCTCGGGCACATTGATGACTTGCGCCAGTTGCCGGGCCTCTTCTTCCAGGCGTAGCCTTGCCATGGTCTTTCGCGTTGGAATTCCGGTTTTTACATCCCACCCGCGCAACTGGTAGTATTCATCCAGCATTATTGACAACTGCGGTATCGACACGACCTGGCCTTTGGCCGGCCCGGCGGGAACCGGCTCTTCCAGCATGCGCCTCGGCCAGAAGGATAAATTGTCCTGCCGGGTGAAGGGCGCCCCTTCCCGCAGGTTAAAGCAGAGGCAAAGCGTAGCAACCCGGTCGCACAGGTCAGCGATATCTTCGGCGCTGAAATCCAGGCCGGTAGCGGCAGAAAACAGGAAGGCAAAATCCTTTTGAGTAAGTTTTGCATACCTGCCGCCAACAGTGTCGCACATGGATGCACAGTGCATGGGAATTCTTTCATCGGAGAGTTCTTTGAACTTTTGCGCCCTGCCCTCATGGGTAAACCGCTTCATGCCCCTTTCCAGGCGAATGGGCGAAGCCCGCCGGTGGCATGCTCCCCGGTCGGACACTGCGTACTGCAACGCCATTCCCGTCACGCCGCGCGGATCATACCCGGGAAACTCCAGTCCCTTACCCTGTATGGCAAAATCTGAACAGTTATGACCAATAGCCTGGGCCGCAGCCTTAACTCCTTCCGCCAGGAGATTGCCTATTCCCCTGCGATGGGCAATCATGCGAATCATCTCATGGACCGCGCGATAATTGCCAAAACGCAAATCCAGGCCGCCCACGTCCTCGCGCGTCAGAATCCCCCGCTCGTAACATTCCATGGCAAAGGCGATTACATTGCCGGCGGAAATGACATCCAGCCCCAAATCGTCGCACAAGTAATTGCTTTGGACAATTGCTTCCATATAGCTTATTCCGCAGTTGGAGCCCAGCAGGCAGTTGGTTTCGTACTCTGGTCCCACCAGGCATACGCCTGCAAAAGCCCCGTCTTTGACGCGGCTGAATTTCCCGCAGGGCAGGTTGCAGGCAAAGCAACCCCGGTCTGATTCAACCACTTTGCGGCGCATGGCCGGACCGTCAATCTCGGTGTACGCCTCAAAATAACCTTCCTGAAAATTTCGCGTTGGGCAAAAGCCCAGCTCGTTGGTGTAGTCCATGGTCAATGGCTTGCCGTATTTGACGACATTGGCGATATTTGGATCCGAAAGCACCCGCTGCTCAATCTCCTCGCAGACAAACTTACACAGGGCTCCTGCATCGGCATAGCGAATGCTGTGCGCGCCTCTGACAACTACGGCTTTGAGGCGCTTCGCTCCCATAACGGCGCCGGCGCCGCCCCGGCCGCAGGAATGGTAATAATCGGTTGAGATATGGGTAAATTTCACCAGATTTTCAGCGGCAGGACCGATTACCGCCACCCTTGCCCTTTCGTCCTTGACGGCTGCTTTGAGCATGTCCTCGGCTTGCATACAGCCCTTGCCCCAGATATCCCCCGCCTCGCGCAGCTCAGCTTTACCGTTATGCACCCACAGATAGCAAGGTTCCGGCGCCTGGCCGGTGATAATTATGCCGTCAAAACCGGCAAACTTCAGTTCGCTGGCAAAATGTCCCCCGCAATAGGAGTCCAGAAATCCTCCGGTTAAGGGAGATTTGGTCAAAACCACGTGCTTGGCCCCAAAAAACGGCAACCCCACCAATGGTCCAGTGATAAAAACCAGCACATTCTCCGGCGACATGGGGTCGGTACCGGGAGACAAATTGTCGAACAGCAACTTGGCCCCCAGGCCCCGGCCGCCCACAAATTTATGCGCCAGCTCCAAATCCAGCGGCTCAGTGGAAATGGCGCCGCTGGTCAGATCCACCCGCAGAATCCTGCCTGTATAACCCCAATAGCGCTCCGTCATCGTCCATTCCCCCATTCGGTGCTGGTAAGTCTTACTCCCACTATATCAATAATGTGCAATATCAACAAGGTTGCCGAGAGAAATTGCAATAATGTGCAGCTCTGGAATGTTGCAAGCCCGGAGCACCGTGGAGCTGCTGAATCAAAAAAACTCCGTAATATTGCGCAATTGAAGGGGATTATGCCTTTTGTGCCGAATATCGAATTGTAACCAACGTGAATGGAGGCAGATAAATGGCAAATCCCGGTCTGAAACGACTCGCGCAGCAACTGGGCTGGCGGAGGAAAGGCATTATATTTGGGGCGCCTACGACAATTACCTGTTCCGCATAATTCAGGGGCAGGGGTTTAAGCAAATCGAGACTTATTGTACCGGGGCCTCTTCTGATGTGCTGGAGGCCATCCGCCAGGATTTGTTGCAGCACAAAAAAGAGCTTGGCGTCAACGTCATCCTCAGCGACGGCAACTGCTTGCTCCTGCG
>JAKOVL010000199.1 GCA_029782095.1 Bacillota bacterium
GGGGATAATGTGGAAATCCTGCGCCTGAAGTACCGGCAGCTGTCTGAAGAACTGGAGGGCCAGAAGGCCGTTGTTGCCGCTACCAGGGCCGAGCTGGAGAAAGCTACCGCAGCCGGAATTCAGGAAGGTGAGACGGCGGAGGACTTAGCCAAACGGATTGACGGGTTAAACAAAAAGCTAGCAGACGAGGAAAGGGCGCAGGCACAGTTAGAGAAGCAGGTACACGACACCCGCGAGGCTATGAAAACCCAGGCACAGGATGCTAAAAAACTGGCCGTTGAGCTGAAAACAGTAGCTGAGACATATTATTCCGACCTGGCGAAAGCCCTTGAGGAATACCAGACTAAGGTTAAAGAGACGAATGAGAACCTGCTTAGAGAGACCGAAAAGCTGAAGCAGGAGCTTGAATCCAAGCTAGACGAAATTCGGGCCAGAGGCATCGAACGGGAGCGGCAAGTTACAGAACAGTTCCAGCGCGAGTTGGAGAACCGTACCAGGGCCCTAATAAATTTTGTGGGACTGTTTGATGAGGTCACCCGGCGGGAAGTGTCCGGTGAAACCCTGCTTAAAAATTTGCAGGACCAGGTAAGAGTTTTTGAGGGGTGGCAGGAAAACATAGCAGAGTTAGCCGCCCGGGGCCTGGATGCTGGGTTACTTCAAGAACTGCGGGAAATGGGACCGAAGGCGGCACCGGAGATTGCAGCGCTGCTGACACTGACCGATGCACAACTACAAGAATACGCTTCCCTGTGGAGGCAAAAGCAGGAACAGGCGAGGGAAGAGGCCACGGCACAACTTGCCCAGCAGCGGGAAGAAATGAATCGTCAGTTGTATGAAATCCGGCGGGATACGGCAAACCAGCTGGAGCAGCAGCGAAGAGAAGTGGCGCAAAAACTTCAAGATATGCAGGCTAAAGCCAAGGAAGAGCTGGAAAAGTACAAAAAAGAATGGGAGAAGAAGAACGAAGAAATTCGAAAGAATACTGAGAAGAATATCCAAGACATCCACAAGCGATTCCAAGACCTTGTGGGCAGGTCTACGAACTATGGCATAGCGCTCATGGATAATTTCATGGCGGGCATCGACAGCCAGATGCCCGCGCTGATTAGCAAGCTTGAATCTGTAGCTGCGATGATTGATTCCTACATGCCGCACAGTCCTGCAAAGAGGGGGCCTCTTTCTCGCATAATGGAGTGGGGTCCTGCACTTGTTGATAGCCTGGTGGACGGCATCCGAAGGAGCCTGCCGAAGCTGGAGAGCATCATGGAAAACATGGCGAATATTCCTACTGCT
>JAKOVL010000200.1 GCA_029782095.1 Bacillota bacterium
AGGGCCAGTATTTGAAGACAGCGGCCCTGCGGGAACTGATCTTTTATTCTCTCTATGAAGGCGGCAAAGAAATCCCCCTTCCGGTCGGAGAGTGGCCGGCGGCCCGGACGGCGGCGGACCTGGAAAATTACGGCGTCAGGAGCATCATGGCTTCCTTTTACACCGACGTCGCAGCGGGTAACCCTGATCGCGCCCATAATATTAAGCTGGGCGCTACAGCCATTAATGCTATTTTGCTGGCCCCGGGGGAAATTTTTTCCTTTAATGAAGTGGTGGGGGAAGCCAGCGCCGCCAAAGGGTACCGCTATGCCCCGGTTATCGTCGGCGATGAACTGGTGCCGGGCTTGGGCGGCGGCCTCTGCCAGGTATCCACAACCCTGTACAATGCCGCGCTTCTGGCCAACCTGGAGATTGTGGAGCGCCACAATCACAGCATGCCCATATCGTACATTCCCCTGGGCCGGGATGCCACTGTTGCTACCGGCAGCCTCGATTTAAAATTTAAAAATAACCGCGACCACTATATTCTCATCGGAGCGGAACTAAAAAACCTCAGGCTCACCTTTCGCATTTTCGGCCCGCCCATGAAAGAAAAGGTAGAAATTGTTTCCAGCGGATACCAGCAAATTGCGCCTCCGGTCAACTATGAGTACAGCGACACTCTGCCGGCCGGGGTTACTGAAGTAGTTAAATCCGGCCAGGCCGGATATTACATCACCACCTGGCGCGTGGTCTACCTTGATGATCAGGAAGTATCCCGGGAAATGCTCTTCCGGGATTATTACCGGCCCAGGCCCGCGCTGCACCGGGTCGGAACAGGGGACTAAAGATAAAAGCATTATTTTGCGCGCGCCGGAAAAACTAACGTAAATAGCACAGGAGGAGGTGGCATCCCGGTGGATGTTCGCACGCGCGTCGAAAAATGCATCGAGAGCTTTCGCCGCTCGGCTGATGAACTGCGTACGGCGGCCCGGGAAACAGAAAACAGCCAGGCGAAAAACGCCTTTATCCAGTCAGCCCAGAAGGTGGAAGACTGCATTCAGCAGTGCCAGACTGCGATTAACCAGTTTAAGGACAAGTCCTGGTGAAGCAGGTTACAGAGACAGGATACAGAAGACAGGGGGCGGCGCCAAAGCGCCGCCAATTTCCTTTATATACTGCTAAAAATTTGTTCACCACAACCAATGTGTACTATAGTTCAGGACTATTCCGTCTATCTCCGATACCGTCAACCCTTTTCTATAGTTTTTACTGGCTGGATAGGATATAATAGGTTGCAGGAAAACAGGAGACAGCATACAGGATTCAGGAGATAAGAGAAAAGAAAATCCAAGCTTCCAGCCTCCTCCTGTCGGAGGAGCAAAGGGAGATTTTCAAAAACCCCCTCCCCTCCGGTGGGGGAGGGTCGGGTGGGGGGGGATTTGGCACTATCTAACCTGATGATCCGGTCTAAGTAGAAACCCGCAAAGAAAGTACAAGTTAAGGGATTAATGGGTTCCATTTATACCCTGTAATTATTTTGCAGCAGCCAATTACTATAACGTAAAACGGCACCATATCTTCTGTTTCCTCTATTTTGTTTCCTTATGATTACCGACCAGGGAGTGTTCTACAATGACGACACCTAGGGTTCGCTTTGCTCCCAGCCCCACGGGGGAGCTGCATATCGGCGGGGCCCGCACCGCTTTGTTTAATTATTTATTTGCCCGGGCCAACGGCGGAGTGTTTATACTGAGGATCGATGACACCGACCAGGAGCGCTCCCGTCCTGAATATGCCACCGCCTTGCTGGAAGCGCTGAAATGGCTGGGGCTTGAGTGGGATGAAGGGCCGTATTATCAATCACAGCGTTTAAGCGAATATAACCGTGAAGCAGCCCGCCTGCTGGAGGAAGGGAAAGCGTACCATTGTTATTGCTCGGCGGAAGAGATCCAGGAGCAGCGGGAAGCGGCCCGCAAGGCCGGGAAACTGTTTCGCTATCCCGGCACCTGCCGGGACCTGCCGAAAGATGAAATGAGGGCCTACGAGGCGCAGGGGCGGTCTCCGGTGATCCGCCTGCGCGTCCCTGAAAGCGGCAGCACGGTGGTTGATGATATTATCCGCGGCCGGGTAGCCTTCGCCAACGACACCCTTGACGACTATATCATCGTTAAATCAAACGGGCTTCCTACATACAACTTTGCCAGCGTGGTCGATGATCACCTGCTGGGGATAACTCATGTGATCAGGGCCGAAGAGCATCTTTCCAATACACCGCGCCAGTTGCTCTGCGCCGCGGCCCTGGGTTACCGCCCGCCGCGCTACGCCCACGTGCCCATGATTCTGGCCCCGGATCGCAGCAAGCTGAGCAAGCGCCACGGCGCCACCTCCGTGGAGGAGTTCCGTTCCCAGGGCTACCTGCCCGAAGCCCTGATCAACTATATGGCCTTGCTGGGCTGGTCCCCGGGTGAAGAGGAGATTTTCACCCTGGAAGAGATGGCCAAAATATTTTCTCTGGATCGCATCAGCAAAAACGCGGCCATCTACGACACAGTTAAACTAACCTGGATGAACGGGCACTACCTGATGCAGGCAGACCCGGTTTATCTCAGCAAGATGGCCTACCCGTTTTTCGAGGCGGAAGGGCTGCTGAAAGCCCCTTTAACCGAATCCCAGTGGGATTATCTCAGAACAGTTATTGAAACGGTGCGGGAGCGGGTTAAAACGCTGGCCGAGCTGCCGGAAGCATGCCGCTATTTTTACGAAGATGACTTTGACTATGACCCCAAAGGGGTAGAAAAAATCTTTAAAAAAGATGGCACCGCCTTGCTGCTGCGCCAGGCGGCGGCCAGGCTTGCCCGGCTAGACCGCTTTGACTTTGCTTCCACGGAAAAAGCTTACAGCGATTTAAGGGCAGAGCTGGAGATATCCGCCGGCAAATTGATCCAGCCGTCCCGCCTGGCCTTGACCGGCCGGACCGGGGGACCGGAGCTCTTTGCGATCATGGCTGTCCTGGGAAAAGAAAAAACCGTGCAGCGCCTGGAGAGAGCAGCCGCCTTCATTGAAGCGGCATCATGACCCCGGCCATACCGGCAAGAGCGGAATAATCCTGGCCGCAAAAAGGGGGGGCTGTCCCAAAAGGGCAGCCCCTTGACCATATTTTGTTGTACACATAGCCCCCTTTAATATAAACCGGGGATCCCTTAACGGGAACGGTAGCTCCAGTAATCATGGCGCGCCTGATCCCTTAGCGTACCGCCGCCGGCCTGCTTTCAATCAGCTCCCTGTACGCCTCCAGCATCTGTTCGGCGCAATATGCAGAAGAGAGGAGGGGGGCGTTTTCCAGGGCTTTCTGGCTCATGGAACGGTGTAAATCCGGATCTTGCAGGATCTGCATGATCGCCTCCGTGAAAGCGGAGAGGGAAGGATCTGTCAGCAGCCCGTCCTCTCCGTGCTGCACTGTTTCCGCCGGGCCGAAAGCGCGAATGGCCACCACGGGCAGGCCGGCAGCTTTCGCTTCGCCGATAACCAGCCCCTGGGTCTCCGTCACCGAGGGGAAAACGAAGAGATCGGCGCCGGCGTAGCAATGGACAATTTTGGCCCTGGGCAAGACTCCGGTAAAGATAACCTTTTCGCCAAGTCCCATCTCCTGGCACATGCGGCGCAGGTATTCTTCCAGCGGGCCTTTCCCCACCAGAACCAGCTTCAGGTTAGGAATAAACCGCTGCACCAGTTGAAATGACTTGATTAAAAAAACAACATTTTTTTCCTTGCCCAGGCGCCCCACGAAAAGAAGCACTTTTTCTTCCGGGCTTACCCCGAAATTCTCCTGCAGCCACAACGGGTTGGCCCCCTTGAATTCTTCCAGATCCACGCCGGTGGGAATGGTTTTTATGGTGGCGCTGACCCCAATGTGGCGCAGATAATTCATCACCAGGCGGGAAGGGGCCACTACCAGGTCACAGCGGTTGCAGAAATCCCGCCCGATAATCTGCACCAGGCGGCGCGAGGCCTGCTGGGCTACGGGAAGGTAGTGAACATACTGGTCGTAGAGAGTGTGAAAAGTGAAGACCAGGGGCAGATGGTAGCGCTTTGCCGCCCGGGCGCCCATTCTCCCCAGCAGAAAAGGGGAATGGACGTGGATTATATCCAGGCCGATACGGCGTATGGTTGAGCCCAGCTGCACCGAAATAGGTATAGGCAGGGCAAAATCGGGCATCGTCGGCGCGGGTATGGAGACAAAGCGAAACACTTTTTCTTCGCGGGGATAATGCAGTAAAGGATAATCCGGGCCGAAAACAAAAACTTCGTGGCCCCGGGCATTAAACTCCCGGGAAAACAGCTCAATCGATCTCACTACACCGCTGGTATAGGGTCGAAAGCTATCCGTAAAAACTCCGATTTTCACTTTAAATAACCTCCGTCTTTCGGGTGGGCGCAGTTGATTGACGGAATACCTTATTAACCTAGTATTCCTTGAACTGTCTTAAAAATGAGGGCCAGTTAGCGGTTTCCCCCGGAAAATCCATAATTTTCGACGACCGCGATCATCTGGTTAGCGGTGCTTTGCATCTCCTGGAATTCTTCTGCGCTTAAATTATACTGCTCCCGGCCGCGCTCAACCACTTCATCCACGGGCAGAATGCGGTGCTGCCAGTGACGGTGCACCCAGCTAATCCGGTAGCCGGCATCGCTAATTACCGCTTCCCCGGTGGCCGTATCCTTCTGCAGCTCCACCTGAACCATGAGGCCGCACTGGACCCCGGGGGCGGGAATATAATTTGGGGGGCCGGGGCTGTAGTGCTGGTTGGTAAAAAAGTTGCCCATGGAGTAGGCGACAAGGGCTCTCCGGCCGGCCCGCTCTCCCTCCTGGACAGTCAGCCATTCCAGCGGCTGGATAATATGCACATGGCTGCCCAGGATTAAATCGGCGCCGGCCTCGACAATTTGCCGGGCCCGCTCGCGCTGAAAGTCCGTGGGGGTGGTCTGGTATTCGACCGGCCCCCAGTGCAGGATGACGGCCACAATGTCGGCGCCGGCCGCCCGGGCGCGCTCAATTTCCTGCACTAAAGGAGAAATGTCCTGCATGCCGGGTATAAAGTTTATGGCATAATCATAACCTGCAGGTACCGGAATACCGTTGGTTGTCTCGGTATAGGCCAGAAAAGCAACCTTAATGCCGTTTAAATCTTTAATCAGCGGGGTCTGCTGCTCCTCCGGGGAAAGGTAAGTCCCCACGTTCTCCAGGCCGGCGGCCCGCAAATTTTCAATGGTCGCTTTAAGCCCGCTAATACCCGTATCCAGGGAGTGATTAGTGGCGGTGGCAAGGAGGTCAAAGCCGGCATCTTTCAGATTGGCGGCCAGCTCTACCGGTGTGTTGAAGGCAGGATAATAAGAGTAGCCTCGCTCCGCTCCGGCCAGCGTGGTTTCCAGAACGCCCACCGTAAAATCGGCGTCCATCAGGTAAGGGGCGATAAAGTCGAAACTGGGGCGAAAATTGTAAGATACGCTGCCGTCAGCGTTGACGACCTGGGCCTGTTCGACCTGGTAGCGATGGCCCATTATATCTCCCACCGCAAGGATCGTGGCGGAATAAAGGTCGGGCTCTGCGGCGCTGTCATCCCCGCCGTCTTCGTTGGCGGGCGGCGTGGCGTGGTTATTTTCGTCGTCGGGAGGGGGAGGGGAGAAGAGCGTTGTCCCAACCAGGGCCAGGACAATAGCAATGACAAGAAGGCCTAAGAGATATCCCCGGCGCACATTATCAGCTCCTTTAGCGACAACACATTCTATGTAAATTATAACACGGCCCCTATGTTTTAGAAAGAACTTCGCCATTAATCTGGCCCGCACTGCTGAAAAACAAAGGAATATGCTCAAGCGTGTTGAAATTGAATCAAAAAATAAGGATACCGCCAGCTTGGCCGGGGTAGGCATGCCAGAATAATGGAGCCGCACCCCACCGATGCGCACCGCCTGTTCTAAACAGATTTTTCCCCACATAAACTAGCAAAAAGTACCGGGGGTAGTAAAATGGATCAGCTGACAGTGTACGGGGTTGCCCTGGTGCCGGTACTGGTCGGGTTAAATGAGCTGTTAAAGCGCAGCGGAGTGCCGGCGCGGTTCATTCCGGCCACAGCCATGGCCCTGGGTTACTTTTTTGCCTTTTACTTCCTGGCCCAGGGGGATTTTCGAAAAGGGCTCCTTTACGGCACTATACTGGGATTATCTTCCATAGGGCTGTTTTCTGGTGCAAAAAATACCCTGGTGGCCGTGCGGAGGGTTCCTCGCAAAAAGTAATCAAAAATATATGCTCAGTCTTATTCCATTTTTACGGATCATTTTGCGTCAATGACTCATAAATGCCGCAAGGGGGCCGGAGCAGGGGAACTGAAGCGATCGAGGCGTTTTGCGTCTTTGACGCTAAACAAGACCGCCACAGGATACGGCAGGAGGTGACAGCTGTTGGGCCGACCCAGAATACCCGTTGACGTGGATCGCCTGGTTCAGCTATACAGGCAGGGATATTCAACCAGGGATATTGCCAGGGTCGTCGGAGTATCCCACGACACCGTTCTCAGGCGCCTTAAAGAAGCCGGGCAGCCGCTGCGCGCCTGGCGCCTGCCCGAAGAAGATTAACAACGGGGGAGAAGCAGGTATTTAAATTTGTAGCAGAAGTATGCCCAAAATTTTTTGTGATCTATTTTAGTTTACATAAGATAGATTATCGGAAGTTATTTGTTGACATAAAATAGTTCTTATTCTGCTCATTTTATTTAAATGAAGTTTTCGCTTTTATTCTCGTCACTTCAGCTGTTGCCCTCCTCCCTCTCACTGGGCGCTTATCTGTTTACAATTGCCGTCATCAACCTCTTATAAGATGGCGTTAAATACCCGGACATTAATTTAACCGCTCCGACGGAATGTATTCTTTGATAAAACTAACGCTTTTCAAAATACCGGAGTTAGCTGCTGCTGTAATTGCTTTTAGATGATTCCTGTGGTAAGATATGAAAAGGTGAGAAATAAATGTAATTAATAGTTTGCTAACCTATTATTTTCAAAAGAGGTGTTATTATTGGGTAATCGCTATGCGGACTGGCTTCAACAGGCGCTACAAGACCTGGAGCAGGCGGAAGATTCGAGACGCTCGAACCGCCATGAATGGGCTTGCTTTGCGGCTCAACAGGCTGCTGAAAAGTCTGTCAAGGCTTTACACCTCTACCTGGGCCAAGAAGCCTGGGGCCACGTTGTAGCCAAACTCTTGCAGGAATTACCAAAAGAAATTGCCGTTAGCCAGGATTTGATCGATAAAGGAAAGGTCTTGGATAATTTCTATATTCCTACCCGCTACCCCAACAGTCATCCTGTGGGGGCTCCTTTTGAGCATTATGGAACCATACAAAGCGAGGAGGCAATACGCTATGCCCGTGAGATCATTGCATTCGTCCGTGCTAAAATGGCCTGATCGTGATGAAGTGATTAATCAACTTCAACAATGGTCAGAGACCGTTTGCCAAAAGAATCAAGAGATAATCGGCATCGGTTACTTCGGCTCGTATGCCCGTGGAGATTGGGGGGTGGGCAGTGATCTCGACTTAATTGTAATCGTTGAAAAAAGCAGCCTGCCATTTGAAAAAAGAAACATGATGTTTGATACTACTGTTTTACCCGTTCCGGTGGATCTTTTAGTTTATACTGTACCTGAGTGGAAGCAAAAATCAGAAGAAAAAGGTTTTCTCACTGGAATTGGCCGCCACCTTGTCTGGTTAAAAGAGCCGACCCAATAAAGCACCTCCCTCCTTTCGGCCTCTTTAAAGCATTGCCTGATTCCAGCCATTATTCCCTGTCGTTTTTTTTCATTAAATTTAAACAGAAAGGCGAAGAAAATAGTTGACAGCAACATTAAATCTGGTATAAGATATTGGCTAAGTTAATAGTATATCTAAAGGCTATGATCGGAACCAGTAGCTGGGAAAGTCCTTCAAAGAGAGCCGCCGGCCGGTGCAAGGCGGCAGGGCGAACCCGGTGAACTCCTCCGGGAGCTGCCGGCTGAAATCACCTGGTATGAATGAGAGTAGGCCCGGCCGGAGACTTCCGTTAGCACAAAGAGTGGGCGGTAGAAGTCATGCCGCCAAGAAGAGTGGTACCGCGGAAAGCAGCAGCCTTTCGCCTCTTGGCGAAAGGTTTTTTGTTGCCTGCCGCAAACATGCGGCCGGCCGGGCGCGGCTTCCGCGGCTTTTAAAGGAAAGCGGATAAAAATTTTTTAGGGAGGCGCTGAACCATGTCTGAAGCAAAACAAGGCCAGGCGGAAAAAATTATGATCTTTGACAGCACTCTCCGGGACGGCGAGCAGACCCCGGGGGCCCGGCTGAACCGGGATGAAAAACTGGAAGTGGCCCGCCAGCTGGCCCGCCTGGGAGTTGACGTTATCGAGGCCGGCTTTCCCGTCTCCTCGCCGGGCGAGTTTAAGGCGGTGCGTGAGATCGCGCGCCAGGTCAAGGGGCCGGTGATCTGCGCCCTGGCCCGGGCGGTGCCCGGCGACATTGACGCCGCCTGGGAAGCGATCCGCGAAGCGGAGCGGCCCCGGCTGCACGTGTTCCTGGGCGCCTCCGACATCCATATGCAATATAAGCTGAAAAAAGATCCGCGGCAGCTGCTGGAGCAGGCAGTTGAAGCGGTTAAATATGCCCGCCGCTACACCGGTGACGTGGAATATTCACCGGAGGATGCCACCCGGGCGCGGGAGGAATACCTGTATGAGCTTCTGGAGGCGGTCATCAAGGCCGGGGCCACGGTGATCAACATTCCCGATACCGTGGGTTATGCCCTGCCGCAAGAATTCGGGGCCTTGATCCGCAGGCTGAAGGAAAAAGTACCGGGTTTGGACCGCACGGTCCTGAGCGTCCACTGCCACGATGACCTGGGCCTGGCGGTGGCCAATTCCCTGGCGGCCATAGAAAACGGGGCCCGCCAGGTCGAATGCAATATTAACGGCATCGGCGAACGGGCCGGCAACGCCGCCCTGGAAGAGATCGCCGTGGCCCTGCGTATCCGCAAAAACAGCCTCCCCTACTACACGGACCTCAATTTCAGTGAAATTTACCGCACCAGCCGCCTGGTAAGCAAGCTTACCGGGATTCCCATCCCGGTTAACAAGGCGGTCATCGGCATTAATGCCTTTGCCCACTCCTCCGGCATACACCAGGACGGGGTGTTGAAAAACAAGGAAACCTACGAGATTATCGACGCCTCTCTGATCGGGGGCAAGGCGGCCCAGATGTTTTTAACGGCGCGCTCCGGCCGCCATGCGGTGCAGCACCAGCTCAAGCAGTTGGGCTTTGCCCTGGAGGGAGACCAACTGGAAACCATTTACAAACATTTCCTGGAGCTGGCTGACAAGAAAAAAGAAG
>JAKOVL010000221.1 GCA_029782095.1 Bacillota bacterium
GAAGCCGCAGACCTACCAGGAAATCCACCCCAAATTCTTGCGAGAACTGCACAAAGCGCCGCACGAAAAGCTGCCGGAGCTCTCCGAGCTTTTAGAGCAGAACTTCCTTCAAGACGATCAGGGCCGCTGGTACGTCCCCGACCCCGGCAGGCAGTCTGACCTGGAGAAAATGCGCGAGAAGGCCCTCCTCAAAGAGTTCGCAGAATATAAAGAAGGCAGGGGCAGGCTGAAAGTGTTCCGCACCGAAGCGCTCAGGGCCGGATTCAAGGCCTGCTGGGCTGCCAAAGACTACAAGACCATCGTCGAGGTGGCCAGGCGCATACCGGATACCGTCCTCCAGGAAGATACCACCCTCCTGATGTATTACGACAACGCCCTGATGCGGATGGATGAATGATTTATCTGCCGGTGAGGTGTCGGCTTTGAGACGTGACGGCAGATGGCGGCCCGGTGACTGGGCCTGGAGCCGGGAGTACCGTGAACCGGTGAAGGTTATTGAAGCCCTGGACCTGTGGGGAAAGAACGTCTACCGCGTGTGGGTGCCGGGCCGGGACGCGGTTTTGCGCCTTCAGGAAAACGAGTTATCCTCGATAGCACAGGCAGGCATACCCAGCCGGGAGAGGCTTATTTACACCGCTGCCGCGGCCCGAATCGCTGAAAGCCTGGCCCGGCCGGATGTCCTGCTGGCGCCTCTCGAAGGCAGCGTCACACCTCTCCCCCACCAACTCTACGCCCTTTCCCGGGCTGTTTCCGGCAACAGGGTCCGGTACCTTCTGGCTGACGAGGTCGGCCTCGGCAAAACAATAGAAGCCGGTTTAATCATGCGCGAACTGAAGCTCAGGGGACTCGTCAGGCGCACACTGATCAAGTCCATAAGTGTGTGTAAAATCCCTCGGTTAGATGAACTCAGCGTATTGGGGTAACCTTACTTACTTTTTTTGCTTGTTGCTGTTGTTTTTTCCATTCATGGTATTCCGTCATGTCCAGGTATCTTTTGCCGCTGGACCACTTTTCATCCATTTCCATCAATAAGGCACCAATCAATCGGACAACCGATTCC
>JAKOVL010000222.1 GCA_029782095.1 Bacillota bacterium
TAAATCTACTGTATAAAGCCTCTTTTTGCAGATGCCAACCTCCTTTCATTTGAACAGTACACGCAAAACTGGGCGGCACAAGGTGACGAAGCAGCCGCAGCGAACAGTGTCTCAGGTTGCTTAAATTCGAAAGCGTTAATTGTTCGCCACCGTCCTTTGCTCCTGGGGCCAGCGAATAAGTATTGCATGCAAGGACCCGGACTGCTTGTACCTAAAATAATTATATCAACATTGCAGGGATGGCGTCAACTTCATAATAACCCATTACTTAGCTAATCTTAGTAAAAATTGTTGTGCTATATGTTTAGCGTCCTGGCTTTCCGATGGCTTCCTGCAGCAGCGAACTGTTCCCGCAGCTGCAGGAAGCCATGGCGGGTCAAAGAAGATACCGGCATCAATTTGCCGCCGGGAAAGGTTAAGTCTCCGGCCAGGCCTCCTTTAACCGGAAGCAGATCGCACTTTGACCCCAGGGGCACATAGATCTTACTGCGGCTGAGGCAATAGTTTGCCAGGTGCTGCCCGGCTTCCATGATGAAATGAAGGACTGCGGGATCAGTGGTCGTAAGATCAACGAGATGAAGCACAGCATCCGCTTCCATCAGGGCCTGGAGTGTTGTTAACAGCTTTTTACGCTCACTGCGCGGCAAAGGGTTTTTCTCTTTTAAAGAAACTGTATCAAATAAAACGATGCGGCGGCTGTTTCCGAGCAGGTTCACGGAAAAGGAGCGCATGACCCCGTTGCTGCGCGTCCCGGGGTGGACCATCAGCCGGCGGGCCTGCGAGGGAGCCACCACCCCTTTTCCTCGCCCAAGGGGACCCTCTTCCGTATAGCATAGACTTTTCGCACCGAGAAACTCGGCGAAATTGATGCAAAAAAGCGTTTTACCCGCTTGGGGAGCCCCCACCACCGCTATCTTGAGATTCATCCTTCTTCCACCCCCAGGTCTGCCGCACTGATCGTAATTAAATCCTCCCGCGTGGGGACTCTCAAATTGCTTAAACGCACCGCCTGGCGGCGGATAGACCTTTCCAGGAGATTCCTGACCAGGCGGGCGTTGCTGAAATTATGGGGGTTCTGCTGCAGCTCTTTGGCCAGGTAGGCGCGCAGGGCACTTTTGGCCTCGGGAGAAAAACGGTAATGCCTCTCTGTGGCCATCAGTATAGCAATATCCAGCAGCTCTTTAATGCTGTAGTTGGGGAAAGTAAGCTGGATGGGAAAACGGGAGCTCAAGCCCGGGTTAATGCGCATAAAATAATCCATTTCGCGCGGGTATCCCGCCAGTATGAGCACAAAGTCATGGCGGTAATCCTCCATGCCTTTGACCAGCACATCGATGGCCTCTTTGCCGAAATCTTTATTTCCGCCCCGGCCCAGGGAATAGGCTTCGTCAATAAACAGGATGCCGCCCATGGCCTTTTGCAGCTGCGCCCTGGTTTTTTGGGCAGTATGTCCAATGTATTCACCAACCAGGTCGGCCCGTTCAACCTCCACCAGGTGCCCTTTGCTCAGCGCGCCCAGGCTAAACAAAAGCTTGCCCAGCAGCCTGGCCACGGTGGACTTTCCTGTTCCCGGGTTTCCCCTAAAAATCATGTGCAGCGCCATGGGGCTGCTTTTCAGATTATGTAATGCTCTTTTTTCCTGAATTTCTATGTGAGCTTTAATTTCATCCACCACCCGCTTGACCTCGTGCAGCCCAACCAGAAGGTTCAACTGCCATAGGGCCGCAGCGGCCGAAGATTCTGACCTGCCTTCCGCCGTCTCCCTGCTGTTCTCTTTCTTTCCGGAGAGCATTTCCAGGGCTGCCAGTGTGCCCAGTTCACCCCGCTCTATTTTTTTTCGGAGATGATCCGCGGGCGGGAACAAGTGAATTACCGTCAACGGTTTGAGCACTCCTTTCCAACCGTTCTTTTAGCCGGATTGCCGGTATTATATTATACGCGCCTAAGAGAAGTGGTGCTTGCCTTCTTCCCGCCGCCCGCAAAAGATAAATGCAGCCTGACCCGGCCGTTCGGCGCCGGAACATGTCAGGGCAGTTAAAGGCAAATAAAAAAGACACTTTCATAAAAAGTGTCTTTTTGGATCTCCGGTTATGTTTTAAGCCCTACTCGGCCATTTCTTCAGCAGCGGTTTGCAGGTTGATGTTCCGCATGGGAATTATGGTGGAAACAGCATGCTTGTAAACCAGCTGCTGCTTGCCATCTACTTCCAGCAGGACAGTAAAGTTGTCAAAGCTGCGGATCACGCCTTTGATCTGGTACCCGTTCACCAGGAACACGGTGGTGAGCATATTTTCTTTACGCGCCTGGTTGAGAAAAGTGTCCTGCAAATTAATCGTCGCTTTCATCGGCAAGGCTCCCTCCAATCTTAACTTAAGTTATACTATTCGCCTGTACTGGTATTTTTTCCTTCACTTGCCGGTAAATTATTTCGCCCGCTTCGGCCAGTCCTTTTCCTTCCCCCACCTCCAGCCAGATAATCCGCGGATCCCGCCTGAACCAGGTAAACTGCCTTTTGGCCAGGCGGCGGGTTTGCTTCTTAATCTCTTCGACCGTATCCTCCCAGCCTCGCAAGCCCTGCAAGTATGCCACCAGTTCGCGGTAGCCTAAAATCTTAAGGCCGGGACAATCCGGAGCGAACCCATCTTTAAGGAGCCCTTCTACCTCTTCCACAAAGCCCTGCTCGATCATTTTATCTACCCTGAGTTCGATCCTGCGGTATAGCTCCTGCCGGGGCATGTTCAGGCCAAACATCAGCAGGTTGTATGGTTCTTCGCGCCTCTTCGTCTGCTCAACCTGCTCCGAGATGGGGCGGCCCTCCAGCTCAAAATATTCCAGGGCTCGGACAATACGGCGTCTGTCGTTGGGATGTATTTTCAGCGCCGCCGCCGGGTCTATTTTTTCCAGGCGCCGGTAAAGGGCCGGCAGGCCCAGCTCGCTGGCTTCCCGGTTCAGGCGGGCGCGCACCGCCTCGTCTTTGCCCTTTGACCCGAAGGCATAAGCTTCGGTGAGCGCTTTAATATATAAACCTGTTCCGCCGACCAGCAGGGGCAGGCGGCCTCGCTGCAGCACTTCTTCAATGGCTGCCGTCGCGGCGCGCTGGTACGCGGCCACGCTGAAATCAGAATCGGGCTCCACCAGGTCGAATAGATGATGCGGCACTGCGGCCCGCTCCTGAGCCGTCGGCTTGGCCGTACCAATATCAAGGCGGCGGTAGACCTGGGCGGAATCGGCGCAAATGATCTCCGCCTTAAGCCTGGGGGCAATATGCATGGCCAGGTCGCTCTTGCCCACGGCGGTGGGCCCCACCAGGGCCAGCAAGGGCGGCTTGTCGCTTTTTTTAACGGCCATCGGCGCCGCCTCCCTTGCGCTTAAAACTTCGATCAAGCTCCTCCCGGTTTATGGTTATTACTGCAGGACGCCCGTGAGGGCAGTATTGAACTTCCCCCGTTTTTTCCCAGTCTTTCAGCAGCTGCTCCATTTCCTGGCGTGACAGGGGCTGGTGCGCTTTAATGGCCCGGTGGCAGGCCACAGTTTTGCGCACCTGCTCGCGCAGACCTTCCGCCGGGACCCGCTCTGCCTGCAGCACCATCTCTTCCAGCATGGCATAAAAATCCACGGCTTTATAGTCACCGCGGGCCTCAAACGGGCACGCCCGGATAATATAACTATTATCACCAAATGGTTCCATTTTAAAACCGCTTTCATTTAACAGCGGCAGCAAATCCGCCATTCTTTCCCGCCAGACCGGCGGCACTTCCACCGTCAGCGGCAGGCTCAATTGCACTCCATGGCTCGCACCTTCGGGCTGCCGGGCGAGGGTTTCATAGAGGATCCGTTCATGGACCGCGTGCTGGTCCATAATCAGCAGCTGATCCCCCTTTTGGGCCAGCAGGTAGCTGTGCAAAAACTGCCCGATAAGGCGGCAGCCTTCCGGCAAGCCCCGGTCCTGCGATGCGTCATGTCCTTGGGTGTGAACAGCGGGCTCCGGCGGTGCCAGTGCACCCGCCGCGGCTGCCGCAGCTTCCCCATGAAAGGGATCCGCCAAAGCCCCGGGCCTGGCGGGGAATTCGTCGCCTTCCAGAAGGTAGCGCCGCGCTCCCTCCCTCCACAGGTCAGGCTGGCTCTCCGCGACGGCGCTGTCCCGCAGGCGCAGCCGCGGCGGTGGGGCAGCCGGGCGCTGCAGGGCTGCCCTAACCGCCTGGTAAACTAGCTCTTTGACCGCCTCCGGCCGCTGAAAGCGAACCTCTGTCTTGGCCGGATGCACGTTGACATCAAGCAGGTCCGGCTGCACCTGCAGGTGCAGCACCGCCACGGGATGGCGGCGGCTGGGTAAAAAGCTGCCGTAGCCGCGCTCCAGGGCGTTTATCAGGGTATTGCTGCGAATGACACGGCCATTGACGATGAGGGTAATCTGGCGGCGCGAAGGGCGGTTTAAATGGGGCGCGGAGATATAGCCGCTCACAGAAAGCCCCGGCTGTGCGCTTGCATCTTTGAGCGGCAGCATGGCCGCAGCCGTATCGGCGCCGTAAAGGGCGCCGATGACATGCAGCAATTCACCGTCACCGCTGGTTTGCACAACCGTCTTCTTTTCACCGGACAAAACGAAGGCCACCTGCGGGTGGGCCAGGGCCATCTCAGTGATCAGCGCGGTCACCCGGGCCGACTCCACCGGCGCGGCGCGCAGGAACTTCAAGCGTCCCGGAGTGTTATAAAAAAGATCAAGCACTTCCACGCTCGTTCCGGCAGGTGCGCCCACTTCTTCCTGTGCTAAAACCTTTCCGCCGGCCACGCTGATGCGGGCTCCTGCTGCGGCCTCGCCGGGGCGGCTGGTCAAGTTGACGCGGGCTACGGCAGCGATGCTGGGCAGCGCTTCGCCGCGGAAACCGAGGCTTTCAATACGCTGCAGGTCGCTAAGCGTTTTCAGTTTGCTGGTGGCAAAACGCCTGAAAGCCAGGGGCAGCTCCGCCGCAGGGATGCCGCAGCCGTCATCCGTTACCGTGATCGATTTTCTTCCGCCTTCCCGTATCGCTATCTCGATTAAGGTGGCTCCCGCATCCAGGGAATTCTCAACCAGCTCTTTTACCACGGAGGCGGGGTTTTCAATTACCTCTCCCGCGGCAATCCGTTCGGCGGTTTGCTGGTCCAGGACTGTTATGGTCATCCGGCACCCCCTCCTCCGTCGCCGTTTTGCTGCTCTGCCTCGAAAAGCCGCTGCTGCAGCTCAAAGAGATACTGCAGCGCTTCCAGGGGAGTGATGCGATTTAAGTCCAGCTCTTTGATCTCTTCCAGCAGCGCCTGCTGCCACACCTGGTCCGCCGGAGGAGAGGATACCAGCGGCAGCAGGCTTAGCTGCTGCTCCCGCGCCGTGGCGGCGGCGCTTTCCAGCTCCGCCAGGATGGCCTCGGCCCGCATGATCACTTCCAGGGGGATTCCGGCCAGCCGGGCCACGTTGATGCCGTAGCTTTTATCGGAGCGGCCAGGCACCACCTGGCGCAGGAAGATGACCTCCTTCCCCTTCTCTTTGACCGCCATGGTGTAATTTTTAAGGCCCGGAAGCTCTCCTTCCAGGTTGGTCAACTCATGGTAATGGGTCGAAAAAAATGTTTTCGCCTTCACTTTCCGGCTGATGTATTCCAGCACACCGCGGGCGATGCTCATACCGTCATAGGTGCTGGTGCCCCGCCCGATTTCATCCAGGATCAGCAGGCTGCGCGGCGTGGCCTCCCGCAAGATCAGGGCGGTCTCCTGCATCTCGACCATGAAAGTGCTTAAGCCGCGGCTGAGATCGTCGCTGGCGCCCACCCGGGCAAAAACGCGATCCAGAAGGGGCAGCTCCGCCGACTCTGCCGGAACAAAGCTTCCCATCTGCGCCATGATGCTAATCAGGGCGGCGCTGCGGATGTAGGTGCTCTTTCCGGCCATATTCGGGCCGGTAATCACCAGGATATACCCGCTTTCATCCATGGTTATATCATTGGGCACAAAGCGCTCCGGCGTGAGCTGCTCCACCACCGGGTGCCGTCCTTTCTTTACCCGCAGCGGTCCGCCCGCGGGGTTAATGCGCGGGCGGCAGTAGCGCTGCCGCTCCGCCGTTTCCGCCAGGCTCTGCAGGCAATCGAGCCGCGCCAGCCGGTGCGCCGTTTCCCGCAGGGAAGGCGTATAAGATTCCACGGTCTTGCGCAGCTCTTCAAACAGCTCGTATTCCAGCTGTACCAGCCGATCCCGCGCCCCGGTAATCTGCTCTTCCATCTCTTTCAGCTCTTCGGTCACGAAACGCTCGGCGTTAACCAGGGTCTGGCGGCGGATATATTCCGGCGGCACCTGTTCCAGGTTGGCGCGGGTAACTTCAATATAATAGCCAAAATTGCGATTATAGCCAACACGCAGCGATTTTATGCCGGTGCGCTCACGCTCGCGCTTCTCCAGCTCCAGCAGCCAGCTCCGCCCGTCCTGGGACAGTTTTTTCAGCCGGTCTACCTCCGGGTGATAGCCCTCCCGGATTAGCCCCCCTTCGCGCAGCGACAGGGAAGGCTCCTCCAGCAGGGCGTTTTGGATATGGGCGATCAGCTCGTCATAGGAGGGAAAGCGCCTGTCCTGGGCGATAAGCTCCGCCTTAAAGTCCGCCAGCGTCTCTTGAAGCGGTTTCAGTAAAAGCAGGGTGTTTTTCAGCGACACCAGGTCCCGGGCGTTAACCCGCTGAAAGCAGAGGCGGCTTATGAAGCGCTCCAGGTCCAGCATCCTTTGCAGGGCTTCCCTGAGTTTCCGGCGCGCCAGGGGATGGCGCAGCAGCTCTTCCACCGCGTCCAGGCGGGCCTCTATGGCGGCGGCATCCAGCAGCGGCTGCTCAAGCCAGCGGCGCAGCAGGCGCCGCCCCATACCGGTGCGGCAGCGATCCAGCAGGCTGAGCAGGCTGCCCTGTTTCTCTGCGTCGCGCAGGGTTTGCGTCAGCTCGAGGTTGCGGCTGGTGATGCTGTCAATAACCATGTGCGCTCCGGGAAAATAAAGCTCCAGGTTATGGAAGCGCAGGCTTTCCGCCGGGTATTGCAGCTTTAACAGGTAATGGAGCGCCGCCGCTCCCGCTGCGGCGGCCAGGGGATAGCGATCCAGCTTCAGCTCTTCCCAAATTTTATCACCCCATTGAGCGGTGAGGATCTCTTTTACGCTGCCGGAGTCCCCGATGGGAGCGGCCAGGTTCACCACCCCGCGGCTGCGCCGCCCCAAAAAGGGCCGCAGGACTTCTTCCAGCTCGGGGTTGCTGCAGACACACTCCGCCGGCTGCAGGCGCCGCAGCTCATCAGCTGTCTTCTCCCAGGCTCCTTCCCCCTGCAGCTCTGTAATGCGGAAATCTCCCGTGGAAACATCCACCGCCGCAAGTCCAAAATAGCTGTCTCC
The DNA here is from genome assembly GCA_029782095.1 of Bacillota bacterium. Classification (GTDB taxonomy): domain Bacteria; phylum Bacillota; class Dethiobacteria; order DTU022; family DTU022; genus JAKPEE01. The sequence continues at coordinate 7,393 of JAKOVL010000222.1, forward strand.
GCGCTGCTCCAGGGCGACCAGGTAGTTATTCTTGCCTTCATCCAGCATCTCCGGGTCAGTCAAAGTGCCCGGCGTCAGGACTCGAGTCACCGCCCTCTTAACCAGTCCCCGAGCCTGGGCGGGGTCTTCCACCTGGTCGCAGACAGCCACCTTGTAGCCTTTGGCCAAAAGCTTGTTTAAGTATGTATCGCAGGCGTGCACCGGGATTCCCGCCAGGGGAATGGGATTTTCTTTATTCCCGTCCCGGGTAGTCAGGGCGATTTCCATCTCCCTGGCGGCCAGGGGTGCGTCTTCAAAAAAAACTTCGTAAAAGTCGCCCACCTGAAAAAAAAGAATTTTATCGGGATGCTGCGCTTTGATGGCCAAATATTGCTCCATCATCGGGGTTAATTTGCTCAATGCGTACCACATCCTTGCAGGCTGAGTGCAGAATAAAGAAATAGAAGCCCGCTGCCAGGGGAGGTGAAAGAATAATTTTCCCTGCTAACCTGGCAAGCAGCTACGCTTTAAAAAAGCAAAGAACAGCTGCACATAAACACAGGCGCCGGTATCCCTTTGAAGCCACCATGGTCTCCCCGGCTTTACCCGGCACAATTAGACCGTTTCCTCCCCTGAAACCATCTCTCCAATGAGGTTCCAGGTTCGCGCCTCGATGATCTTCACCGGCAGCAGCCGCCCCGTTAAATCTTCCGGCGAGGCGAAGTGGACCAGTTTATTGGTGCGGGTGCGGCCGGTCAACATCTCCGGGTTGTTCTTGCTGCGCCCCTCCACCAGCACTTCAACAACCTTCCCCACTAGTTCTGCATTAATTTCCTGGCTGATGCCATGCTGAATCTCAGCCAGGCGCTGCAGCCGCTCCTCTTTTTGCGCCCTGGGCACAGCGTCTTCCATCTGGGCCGCTTTTGTTCCGGGGCGCGGGGAATAGATAAAAGTAAAGGCATTGTCAAAGCGGGCTTCCTTTACCAGGTCCAGGGTGTCCTGGAAATCTTCTTTCGTTTCACCGGGGAAGCCCACAATAATATCGCTGGTTACGGCGGCTCCGGGGATTTTCTCTTTAATCGAGCGGACCAGTTCCAGGTAGCGCTCGCGGGTATAGCGGCGGTTCATCAGCTTTAAAATGCGGTTGCTGCCTGACTGTACCGGCAGGTGAAAATGCTCGCAGATCTTTTCGCCCCGTGCCACCACATCGATCAGGCCGGGCGAAAGATCTTTGGGGTGGGAAGTCATAAAGCGAATGCGGCGCAGCCCCTCCACCTTGTTCAGCTCCCGCAGCAGGTCGGCGAAATCATGACCCTCCGGGAGATCCTGGCCATAAGAATTGACATTCTGGCCCAGCAGCGTCAGCTCGAGGTACCCCTCCCGCGCCAGGGAGCGCGCCTCGGCTAAGATTTCTTTCATCGGCCGGCTCCTCTCCCGGCCCCGCACATAAGGAACGATGCAATAAGAGCAAAAGTTATTGCAGCCGTAAATGACCGGCAGCCACGCTTTAAACTTGTCCCGGCGGCTTATGGGCAGATCTTCCCTGCTGTCCGCGTATTCTTCAATGTCCACCACCGTTTTGCGGCTGAGCATGGCCCTTTCCAGAAGCTGCGGAAAGCGGGGCAGCGAATGGGTCCCAAACACCAGGTTAACATGGGGGAAGCGCTTTTTGATATAGGCGGCGATCTCCTCCTGCTGGGTCATGCAGCCGCCCACGGCGATGCACAGATCTTTCTTCTTCTCTTTGAGGGGCTGCAGCGTGCCCAGCAAGGCCCCCACTTTCTCTTCGGGCTTTTTGCGCACCGCGCAGGTGTTGATCACGATCAGATCGGCCTCCTCCGGCCCTGCCGCCGCGGTAAAACCGGTGCTCTCTAGGATCCCGGCGATCACCTCTGAATCATGTTCATTCATCTGGCAGCCAAAGGTGTATAAAAAATAACTTTTACCTTCACCCATCTGCGCGGTCTGCTGTATCTGTTCTGCAGTTTTATCCGTTAGCTCCAACAAGCAGGCCCCCTTCCTGTCCTAACCCTTATTATAGCAAACTGACCTCATTTAACAAAAAAAATCCGCCGGAATAAAAATAAAATCGGGAGGCTAAAGCCTCCCTACATACATCGTGGAATGTGGAATGCAGCAAACAGTAGCAACACTTCCGGATCCGGGCGATTACCTCATCTATGAAAGCCAGATCTTCGATGTCGCCGCCGCGCAACTTCTGATTCAGTTTTAATTTTAAGTTTATGTTTTTCCGGTCGTCAATCTTGTAGACCTTGCCTTCCGCGATCTTCAACTTTGGCCGGCTTTCCGCCTGTTTTGATCGTCATTGGATTCAGCAGCAGCTGCCCCAATTCTATGCTTTTATTTCTTTTTCCGTAACGCATTCATTTTTAATTTTGGACACCAAAAACTGAAGGGCGTCAACGACATGTGGCCTAATATCGCCGCCTACCAGAACATACATCAGGTCCTCCCCAACCTTGATCTTTCCTTCATTGAGCCACACCTTGACATAAAAAATGCCCTCCATCTGATAGGTTTCGGCGATGGCCCTCTCCACTTTCGCCGCGTCAAAGGAAAATTCCATTTCCTTTACCAGAGAACCGTCATCAATTCCCTGGCGAACCGCGGCCTTGGGCGTTTGCCGGACAACGCCGTTATGCACCAGGAACATCCCCACCTTGGAAGCGGCGGGATCCGCTTTGGCTTCTTTGAGCCATTCATCGAGGGAGGGCGGCGCTTTTTGATTAATCATTCAGTATCATCCTTTTTTTCTATGCGGGCTGGCAGAATATACCTTTTCTTTCTCAGGACAACCAGGTAATTTCTATTCCGGCTCACTTTTTATCTTAAAAAAATTAATGATCGTAAAAATTCATCCTGGCATTTGAAATTGCGGTGTGGTGCAACGGCGCCATCCAATACACGGTTTGGCATTCCAGTCGCCATTTCTGGGGAATACGCTTTAACAAAGGATAGCATATTGTCCAGTTAAAGACAATGCTCGGCCCATCCAACAAAAATGGCAGACTTTCCGAGGCCAGTACAGCATATGAGAACAAGAAGGGGCCGTCCCAGTTGACTTTTGGGACGACCCCTTTTTTTGGGGAGGGCTTAAAGGACATCACCTTGCATACGTGAGCTTATCATTTTGCCGGCGGCAAAAAGGACCAGCGGTGCGGCCATGAGCAAAATTTTTGAACCGGTGCTCATGCCGCGCTTGCGTGCGGGCAGCATCTTGCGCATCCGCTTCATAGTATGGCTAAGGTTCATCTGTTTAATCCCTCCTTGGCCTTAGTGTGTGAAGGCGCTGGGCTTTAATACTGGGAAAATCTCGTTGGAACTTGATTAATTCCTTAACCGGGAAAAAATTTACCCCTGCAGGCACGGCTGAGCTTTAAAAATGGTCAGACAAAGCAGGATTATCGTCTAATTTATTGAAACAATTTTATATATTAAAATTTATTTGGGGCATGCGCTAAAATTCAATCGAAAGAGGTGTATATAGATGTATGAAAAAAAGCCGTGGCTAAAATTTTATGGGGACGTCCCCCCTGAAGTGGATTATCCGCGCTGCAGCATGTACGAGGCGGTGATGGCCGCAGCCGCTGAAAACCCGGACAAAATTGCCTACGATTTTATGGGATATACCGCCACATACCGTGATTTCGCCGCACAGATTGACCGCTGCGCCGATGCCCTGGCCGCCCTGGGGCTGAGACAGGGCGATCGCCTCACCATTTCCATGCCCACTTCTCCGCCGGGGATCATCTGCTTTTACGCGGTCAACAAACTGGGCGCCGTGGCCAGTATGATTCACCCCCTTTCCACGGAGAGCGAAATTGAATTTTACCTGAAAGTAAGCAAAAGCCGCTTTGCCCTGTGCATGGACACCTTTTTCGAAACATTTAAAAAAGCGGCAGACAAAACTGACCTGGAAGCTATCATTGTCTCTAAAATCCAGGACTATCTTCCTCTGGGCAAAAAAGCCCTCTTCTGGCTGGCCAAGGGCCGCAAGACCGCGCCGGTTACACCTTCTGACCGGGTGGTGCTGTGGAAGGACCTGGTCATCAACGGACGCCATCCCAGGGTTCCCGCGGCAAAGGTAGAACCCGACGATATGGCCGCCATCCTCTACAGCGGCGGCACCACGGGTAAGCCCAAAGGAATTATGCTTTCCAATTATAATTTTGTCAGCCAGGGTATGATGTGCGCCCATTGGGTCGGCATGGACAAGGAGAACGCCGATATGCTGGCCATGCTGCCCATTTTCCACGGGTTCGGCCTGGGCGTCTGCGTTAATGCAGTACTCATGAATGGCGGCAAGAGCATTCTGGTGCCAGTATTCGAAGCCGACCTGGCAGCTAAGCTGATGAAAAAACGGCCCCAATACATTGTGGGCGTGCCCACCCTTTATGAAGCCTTAAGCAAAAACAAGAGTTTTAAAAAGGCTGATTTAAGCTGCCTGCGCGCCTGTTTCAGCGGCGCCGACACCCTCCCCCGGGTGGTGAAAGAGCGCTTTGAAGAGGTGGTGCAGCGCCAGGGCGGCAACATAAAGCTGCTGGAAGGCTACGGACTCACCGAAGCGGTCACCGCCATCATGGCCATGCCTTTGGGAGAATACCGGGAGGGCAGTATCGGCATCCCCTTCCCCAACATGCTGGCCAAGATCGTTAAACGGGGCACAACCACGGAAGCAGAGCCCGGTGAAGAAGGGGAAATCTGCGTGCACGGCCCCGCAGTAATGCTCGGCTACCTGGATCAGCCCGAAGAAACGGCCAAAGTGCTGAAAAAGCATGAAGACGGGCTGGTATGGCTGCACACCGGCGATATCGGCACCATGGACAGCGACGGCTTCTTCTACTTCAAACTGCGCGAGAAAAGAATGATCAAATCCTCGGGCATGAATGTTTACCCGACCCAGGTGGAGGCGCAGCTCTACCGCCATGAAGCGGTGGAAGAAGTATGCGTGATCGGGGTGCCCGACCTGGAGCAGGTGGAGCGGGTCAAAGCTTACGTGGTCCTCAAGAAAGGCTTTACGCCGGGCCCGGAAATGGAGCAGGAGCTGATTGCGCACTGCCGCAAAGACTTGATCAAATGGAGCTGTCCCCGTGAAATCGAATTTGTCGATCTGCTGCCCAAAACCCGTGTAGGCAAAATCGCCTATAAAGAGCTGGAGCAGCGCGAACTGGAACGGCTGAAAGCATTGGGCCGCTACGCCGGGGAACGCGCATAAGCTGCCCCCTTAGAAACGGAGCGAAAGGCAGCTTAAACCGCCGTCTATTTTCTGAAACTCGCCCATGGGGACTTTTTTGATCGAAAACCCGGCTTCCAATAGTTTTGCTTCGGTTTTCGGAAAGCCGGCGGGCATGACCACGTAATCATTTACCCTGATGCAGTTGGCGGCATACATTTCGGTTTCGTCAACCACGATCTTGTTAAAGCCGGAAAATTGGGGATGTTCAATCAATTCCCCCGCCACCAGAAGGGTGTTGTCGCCGAGGTAGCTCACCCCGGTCTTCAGGTGGAACATTTCTTTCAAAGGGACGACGGAGCCTGCAAAGCCATACTTGGAGATTATATTGATAAACTGGCTGGCTCCGGCAGCGTTGGTCCGGGTGGAAAGTCCAACATAAAAATGGTTTTCCACCCTCAAGACATCTCCGCCCTCAAGGGTGCCGGGCGCCCGGATATATTCAAGTATATCGAAGAATTCCTCCAGGGCCTGCCTGATGGCTGCAGTTTCACCGTTCCGGGTCGGAGCGCCCGGATTGGTGATGACGGCCATTTTTTCTGTAACCACGGCGGGGTCTTCCACAAAGCAGCTGTCCGGATAATCTTCATCGGGGGGAAGAATCTTTACGGCCACGCCGCAGCTTTGCATTACCCTGATATATTCTTGGTGCTGCCTCATTGCTTGCTCATAATCGGGCTTGCCCAGGTTGGCGGTGGTAAGCCCATTGACAACGCTTTTTCCTGGTTCTTTAACGATGATTTGTTTAAATTTCAACATGGAACCTCTCCCCAAGCGCATTGAATTGATGCAAATCTCTTTAATAATATCGCCGGTGCTTTTTCTTGTCAAAGCGGCAGGCGCCCTGCACGGGCTGCCAATATCTGCTGCTTCAGGCCCTTAGCTGGTTATATTAGCAGGAACTTCTTAAATTTTAGCGAATTATATTAACTGTTCTTAACAGTTTAATCGGGGGGATGATCGCTATACTAAATTTTTCTTTGCACCCGCTCTGGGGAAAAACCTTAAACAGGAGAGCTGCCGTTATGCGCATCAGTAGAGCCAAATTTTTCATCATTAGCTCCATCCCGCTGGTGCTGCTACTATCCTGGCAACACCAGATCGCTTTGGAAGAAGAGCGCCAGGCGCAGCTGCAACGGCAAATTCAAGAGCTCAATCAAATATACATGGAAACACTGAATGACCTGACTGAAACTAAACAAGAAAAAGAAAGCCTCTCCCATCAATTGCATGATGCCCTGGAGAAGATCGAACAGATCGAACGGCGCAACGAAGAGCTGGAGCAGATCCTGTTCAACCAGCAGCAAACATATCGCGCTGCTGTTGCCCGCAAGGGCTCCACCATGCCGGCCCTTTCCCTATCCTGCTTTACAGCGAAGATGTACGAGCGTGCCTGGAACAGGCTGGGGGCGCACGGCCTGAAGGGGACGGGAGAGGCCCTGGTTGCTGCCGAAGAACGCTACGGCGTCAACAGCCTTATCATTGCCGCCATCGCTTACGTGGAAAGCGCCGGCGGGATGTCGCGGCTGGCCAGGGAAAAAAATAACCTCTTTGGTCTTGGCGCTGGCGGCGCCAACCCTTACAGCAATGCCCTCTACTTTTCATCCAAAGAAGAAAGTATTAATTATGTAGCCAGTCTTCTCAGCAATAGTTATTTAAGCCGCGGCGGTCGCTTTTACCGCGGTGACAACCTGGTGGCGATCAATGTGCGCTACGCCGCCGATCCATTTTGGGCGGACAAAGTGGGACAAGCCATGGCGAGAATAGCCCGGGCGGCCTGCCCGGAGGGCCGTTGATTATTGATCTTTATTTTCCTCTATCGTTATCGCAAAATCAGGGCAGTAATATTCGCACTGCCTGCAACCCGTGCAGGCTTCTGGATCTATTACCCTGGGCCTGCCGTCTTCACCGGCGGCAAGGTTTTTTTGTGGGCAGAAGGCCATGCAGATGCCACACTCCTTGCAGCGCTCCGGGAAAAAGACCACATTAAACTTTTTCTTGCCCATACCTTCCCCCGCCTTCTCTCTCCTTTTATCTCTTCATATGGCGCCCGCAAAGCGGGATTTTTGTCTTTTTAGCAGGTAACCCTGCGAAACAACAAGCTTTCTGCGCTTGCCTGGGAAATAACCCGCCGGGAACAGCGTGCGGCGCCAATAAGTTATTTTCAGGCGCTGGCGCCCTGCATCCTAAATCCTGCCTCCAATTGTATTTCCTCGCTCCGACAGGGTCAAGGAAAAAATGAAAAGGACGCTTCGCTTCTTCTTTACCAGGGGTTCAAAGCATAGAATGTAATGCAATGAACTTAAAGGGGAAACTGAAAAGCAGTCTGTTTAAAGGGGCGATGCAGCTGGCCCTGGCCGGAATTGTAACCAGGGTAATCGGTCTGGGCAACCGCATGGTCCTCTCCCGCCTCATCGGTGCGGAAGGGCTGGGCCTGTTCCAGATGATCCTCCCCGCTTATGCCCTTTTAGCAGTACTGTCCGGTTTGGGACTCTCCGGAGCGGTCACTAAAATGGTGGCCGACCGCCACGCCCGGGGAGACAGGCGCGGCTGTCTCCAGGTCAGAAAACTGTCGCTGCAGCTGGTCGTCGCCGCATCATTGTCCTGTTCCGTCCTCCTCTGGCTGGCGCTGGCGCTGCCCCTGGACTTTCTACCGGATCAAAGAATTTTGCCCGCGGTGCGGCTGATGCCCGCAGCCTTCTTCTTTGCCGCCCTCTCATCCATTCTGCGCGGCTACACCCAGGGGCAGAACTACATGGCTCCAACCGCCTTATCCCAGGTGGGCGAGCAGGTTGTCCGGGTATCCCTGGGCCTGGCTGCGGCCTATTACCTGCTGCCCCTGGGGCTGGAGTATGCCCTGAGCGGAATAGTCATGGGCATCATTGGCGGGGAAATAGCCTGCTTCTCTATAACTTACCTCATGCAGGACCAGCGCAGGCTTTTCCAGGGGGGCGGCAGGGCTTTAACCCCGGTTTACCGTGAACTGTTTTCCCTCGCATTCCCCATTTTAATGATCCGGCTGGGCACCTCAATCACGCAGACGGTGGAATCGCTGTTGATCCCGTCCCGCCTGCAGCTGGCCGGGTTCAGCGCCGCCGAAGCGACCACGCTGTTCGGGCATCTTTCGGGCATGGCCCTGCCCATCATTTTTTTGCCCACAGTGTTGATTGTGCCCCTGGCCACAACCCTGGTTCCGGCCATTGCTGGAGCCGCCTCTTTGCGCCTGCGCCTGCGCCTGGAGCGCCTGCTAAAACTATCCCTCTGGAGCACCACGGCCATCGGGGCCTTTGCGGCGCTGTTTTTGTATTACCTGGCTGCACCCCTAACCCAGCTTCTCTACGGCAGCAGCGCCGCGGCGGAGCTGGTCAAGATGCTGGCCCCGCTGACCCCTTTCGCCTACCTGCAGTTTACCACGGCAGCCATTTTGCACGGCATGGGCCGTCCTGGAATCGCCGTTTCCAATGACCTGGCGGGAACAATAATTAGCCTGGTCATGATCTATTTTCTCACCGCTTCTCCTCGATGGGGCATTACCGGTGTAATCTGCGGCTACACCGCCGCCTTCACCTTGATTACCCTCACTGATTTGATCTTTATATTCTACCTGAGCAGGCGCATCTGAATAGTCTTAACGCCGGGCCGCTTACTTCCCGTTTCTTAGAAAGCGCTCCCTGAAACGGCGCCAGAGGGGCAGCAGAGATATTTTTAAACCGAGGCGGCGGTAAAGCAAAGCGAGCAGGCCTGTTAACAGCACCAGGGCAAACCAGACCCAGGGCGCCAGCGACAGGATCAAGCGGACATATTTTAACAGCAGCCCGGCGGCGCCGGTGATCAGAATGCTGAAACCGATGGCAAACAAGCTGAATATGGCGCCTCCCAAGGCCGTATAAACAACAAACAGCAGCATGTTCATATGCATGGCCCCTGCCGGAAACGAGATAAAGGTCCGCGTTACTCCCCAGAACTGCCCCATGAAGATGGAGAAGCTGCCGTAACGCTCCCATAACAGGTAAACCTTTGAGCGCCGCAGTGCCTGCAGCCGATCTGCTTCTATGTTGTTGCGCCGGAAAATGCTGGTCTTGATGAACTTCCCCATAAAACTGCCCAAATAGCCCATGCTGTAGCTAAAAATACTGCCCAAAGTAATGCCCGTGGTGGAAGCGAGAAAAACCATCCAGAAAGGCGCTTTGCCGCTGAAAATCATGGTCCCTGCTGTAAGAAAAACTACCGCCGAGGCAAAGGGAAGTCCCGCGCTTTCGGCAAACATGGCTGCGGCGATACCAAGTGAGCCGTAGCGCTGCACCAGTTGGCCCATGTACGCACTAATCTGGCTGATCAGTTCCGGCAGTTCCATGGTGACTCACGCTCGCTGTTCATCTGGGCTGCGCATTAAATAATAGATGCCCCAAATTCCTGCTTCAGGCCCCAGTTGCGCCGCTTTGATTTCCACCGTGGAAATCTGCACCGCTGGAGCAACGGCAATTTCACGGATCCGGGCCCGGATTTGCTCCAGGAAATCTTCCCGGCTGACAGCCACGCCGCCGCCAATGACCAGGCAGGAAGGGTTAAGCAAAGTTACCAGGTTAGCCAGGCCGGTGCTGATGTTCTGCAGGGCCTGCTCAATGATGTTTTGCGCCAGGGAATTTCCCCCCTGCGCCTGATCAAAGACCCATGCCGTAGTAATGGCGCCGCCCTGCTCCTTTTCATCCCATAATTCTTTGGCAATTCTGGCGATAGACTCACCCGATGCCCACGCTTCCAGGCAATCCATACCGCCGCAGCCGCAGCGCCGGCCTTTGCCGAAGGGCTTGATGTGGCCCACTTCCCCGGCAAAGCCGGTACTGCCGCGGAATACTTTTCCGTCCAGGTAAAGGCCTCCGCCGATACCGGTACTGATGGTAATGTAGATGGCGTTGCGGTGCCCCCTGGCTGCACCGTATGCCACCTCGCCCAGCACTGCTGCATTGGCGTCATTGTCCAGGTACACCGGGCAGCCCCAGTTTTGCTGCAGCATCTCCCTAAAGGGCACAGCTGTATGCCAGCCCAGGTTCGGCGCCTGGTGGACCACTCCTTTTTCATAGTCCAGAAGTGCGGCAATGCATACTCCCAATCCGGCTAAATCTGTGGATGACAAGCCGACCCGGGCCAGGGACGCCGCTGTAGAACGATTGATCAGCTCGATCATTTGCTCCGGCGTGCACTGTGCCGGCGTAGGGAATCTTTCCTTGTGCAGCACTTTTTCTGCTCTATCAATTAAATAAAGCAGAATCTTGGTTCCGCCGATATCAATGGCGCAGTAAATTTTATCAGGCATGAACAGTCTCCCCACCTTAGAGTCTTCCCGAGCGGATGATGGCAAAGAGCCACCACATGCCGGCCAGCCCGAGGCCGATCAGGGCAATTTCCCCCAGCGGCACCCTGGACAGCCAGCCCATATTGGAAAAACTGATATTTTGCGAGAGTCCAATCAGCAAGCCGGCCAGGACAACGCTGAAAGCCAATCGATTGATCGTGTTTTCCAGGGTTTTCAGGGCTGTATCCGCGTGCTCGATCTCTACTTTAATTTTCAACTCCCCCGCAGCCGCGGAACGTAATATTTCCACGGTTCTTTCGGGCATCTCTTCCACAAGGCGCTGGTAGCTGCGCAGGGTTCCCTTGAGCTTTCTGGCGGTATATTTTAGCTGTCTACCTTTAAGGGCGGCGCCGTAGCGCTGCGCTGCTTCGGCCATGCTAAAATCAGGCGACAGCCGGGCTACAGTTCCCTCCAGGGTAAGCAGGGCCTTGGCCAGTAAAAGAAACTCGTAAGGGAAACGCAGGTGGTGCTTTGCCCCTACACGCATCAGGTCCTGCAGCGCTTCGCTCAGGTTAATTTCCTTTAGCGGCACATCGTAGTACTGTTCCTGGAGCAAGGCGATATCGCGGATCAGCTCTGAGCGGTTGACTACCGGAGGCACAAAAGCGAAACTAAGCAGCTCGTCCACCATGGCCACAGGATCCATCTGCTGAAACGAACGGAAAAGCAAGACCATTTGCCCGCGCAAATCTTCACTGATATAACCGGCGCTGCCAAAATCCATGAAAAAGAGGCGGCCGTCCGGGAGAATGGCGATATTGCCGGGATGGGGATCACCGTGGAAAAAACCATAGATAAAAACCTGCTGAAAAAAACTCTCGGTCAGTATTTCTGCAATATGCTCCGGATCGGTCCCGGATAACGGGCTTTGCATGTACCGGCTTAAGCTTATGCCCTGGCGGTATTCCAGGGTTAAAATATCATGGGTGGTATATTCCCAGTAAACTCTGGGGACATAAACACTTTCGCTGTCCCCCAGGTTCTGGCGCAGGCGCTGGGCATTGCGGGCTTCGGCCTGGTAATCCAGCTCTCTCAAGATAATTTTTCTAATCTCCCGGGCGATATCGCCAAACTGGTAAAAAGCGCCCGCACCGGCCCTGCGCTCTACCAGCATAGCCAACTCCACCAGGATATCAAGATCGTTTTTAATCAGCAGGTCAATACCGGGCCGTTTTACTTTTACCGCCACTGTATCACCGTTTTTCAGCACAGCCCGGTGCACCTGGCCAATAGAGGCCGCCGCCAGGGGCTCTGCGTCAAAACTTTTGAAAATTTGCTCGAGGGGAGCCTTCAGCCCGGTTTCGATAATCTCCCTGGCCTTGGCTGACGGGAAAGGAGCCACTTCATCCTGCAGGTGCGACAGTTCCCTGGTCAGGCTCGGCGGCAGAAGGTCGGCCCGCGTACTCAGCAGCTGCCCCACTTTAACAAAGGCCGGTCCGAGCTCTTCCAAGGCCATGCGCAGGCGCGCTTCAGGGTTATGGGGCAGCTCCCCGCAACCGCCGCGGCGGCAATAAATCCTTTCCCAAATTCCGTACAGGTTCATTTGCGCCAGGATCTGGGCAAACCCATATTTAACCAGCACTCGCAAGATCTGGCGGCAACGCCTGACGTGGCGCAGCTGTCGCAGTGAAAACCATCCCCAGGCCATTACTGTTTTTCTTTAACCAGGGCGATGAGCTCGTCCAGCTTGTTCTCCAGCCGGCGGAAATCTTCCTTGGTGATAAACCGATCTTTGAATGCAGCGTCGACTTTTTGCCGAATCTGCTCCTTTTCGGCCTTCCCTTTCTCCATCATGCGGTTAACCAGCTTCCGGGCCTCGTCGCGCTGCATCTCCCCTTTGTCCACCAGGATATCGATAAGCTCTTCCGCTTTTTCTTTGCTGTATAGGAGCAAACCCAATGAAGCTGACAGCAGATCCTCAAGAATCACCACTTCACACCTCCTTTGTATCCTTCTCTATATTTTACCTTATTAGCATAAAAAATTTAACCAAAAAAAACCGGCTGTCACCAGCCGGTTGACTCACTTTAACCTGATGGAATCAGGCTTCTTGCGTTCATACAGGTAATCTTCGTAGATATACATCAGCTCTTTGTCAAAGAGGGGCCGCTTCAAATCGACGGTTACGCTGCGCACGGCCGCCAGCAGCCCTGCTGCATCTTCGTCGGACAGGTCAATGCCGTATTCCCGAAACTTCATTTTGATGGCCTTTGTCCCTGAATGCTTGCCGATGATGATCTGCCTCTCCAAACCCACTTCCTCGGGGCTGAAAACCTCGTACGTGGCAGGGTTTTTCAAAACCCCATCGGCATGAATGCCCGATTCGTGGGCAAATGTGTTGGCCCCCACTATCGGTTTGCCGGGATAAAGCTGCCGTCCTGAAGCCCGGGCCACATATTCGCACAGGGTTAAAAAATCCCTGGTGTTTACCCCTAAGTTTACATTGAAAAGGTACTTCAGCGCCATGGCCACCTCCTCCAGGGCGGCATTACCGGCCCTTTCACCGAGGCCGTTTACGGTAACCCCGATAAAGCGCGCGCCGGCCCTGACCCCGGCCAGGGCATTGGCCGTAGCCATGCCAAAATCGTTGTGGGTGTGCATCTCTATTTCCATGCCGGTGGCGTCAATGAGGCGGCTGATTATTTCGTAAGTTTTAAAGGGCTCCAGCACCCCCACGGTGTCACAAAAACGGAAGCGATCCGCACCGGCGGCCTGGGCTTCTTTGATAAATTTAACCAAAAAATCAAAATCGCTGCGCGAGGCGTCTTCACCGTTAACAGAAATATAGACGCCCGCTTTGCGCGCAAAATCAACCGCCTTGGTCATATGTTCAAGGACCCATTTGCGGGAGGTGCGCAGCTTATGGTTTATATGAATATCTGAAGTGGAAATGGAAATAGCCACTGCATCTACTCCGCAGTCCAGCGAATGCCGCACATCTTCTATGTTTGCCCTGTTCCAGGCCATGATGCTGGCCTTGAGGCCGTAGCCGACCATCTCCCGGATAACCTGCTTTTCATCACCGCCCATAACGGGGATGCCGGCCTCGATCTGGTGTACCCCCAGATTATCCAGCATCTTGGCTATGCGCAGCTTCTCCCTGTTGGAAAAAACCACTCCGGCGGTCTGCTCACCATCCCTGAGCGTGGTGTCCACCAGTATGATTTCCCCTTTGGCTAAACTATCTTTAAACCTTTGCATTAAAACTCCCCCTGATGTTCATTCCGCTTGCAAAAGCGGAAATAGCTTAAATTTTTACCCGATTACAATTCTCCGGCCCGGCGGGTGGCTTCGATCACCGCTTTGATCATGGAGCTTCTAAACCCGGTCTCTTCTAAAACCTGCAGGGCGGCACAGGTGGTTCCGGCAGGAGAGGTAACATTGTTGCGCAGCTCGGCAGGGTGGATCTTAAACTCCTGGAGCATCTTCGCAGCCCCGATGAGCGTCTGTATGACCAGCTTGGAGGCCACATCCCGATTCAACCCCACGGTGACGCCAGCGTCGATTAGCGTCTCCACGAATAGAAATACATATGCCGGCCCTGTACCGCTCAGCCCGGTGACAGCATCCATCAGCTTTTCCGGGACCTGCAGCGTCAACCCCAGCGGTTTGAGCAGCGCCATAACCTCTTCCCGCTCCCCTTCGCTGACGTTTTTCCCGGCGCTCATGGCGATAGCCCCTTCTCCCACCAGGCACGGGGTATTGGGCATCAGCCGCAAAATCTTGCATTCCGGGCCGAGCCCGTTCTGTAAAGTAGCGATGGTTATACCGGCGGCGATAGAGGTAACCAGCTGCCCCGGAGTCACCAGCCCCCTGAGCATTTGGATCAGCCCATCAATATCCTGCGGTTTAACGGCGACCAAAAGATGCCGGCTCAAAGGGACTGCCTCTTCCAGCGAGGCAGCGGCCTTTACGCCCAGCTCCCGGCTTAATTGCTTAGCCCGCTCCTCGTTTGTATCATACACCCAAACTGAAGAAGGGTTCACATCTCCCTTTTTGGCAATGCCCCTGGCCAGGGCCGAACCCATGGCACCGCAGCCAATTAGCACGATTTGCTCCGTCTTCATGCAGCGCCTTCCTCTCTAATCCGGAAAACTTATATACGCACTATTTTATCTAAACGAACTAATTTCTGCAATACCGTGCGATCGCGCATGAGCTTTGCGGCCCCGCCAAGCTGCGCGGGCTTTAGGGCAAATGGGAGAATAAGCGGCTAAGTTGGCTGTTGTGTGGTGCTACCCGGTGCAGTGCGCCAGAGACATAAACCTGTCTTCTTCTGTGGTTAAATAAAAAACCCGCAGCAGCGGGTTTCCCGGGATGCCGAATCGGGGGCATTAATCTTCAGGCTCCAGGGCTTTCTCCCCCCGCGCACCGGTGCGGATGCGGATCGCCTCTTCGACCGGGAGGATAAAAATTTTACCGTCACCGATCTTGCCGGTGCGGCAAATATCGATCAGCAAATTGACCACTTCTTCCACCTTGTGATCAGCGACCACCATTTCCAGCTTTACTTTCGGCTTTTTTTGCACCAGCAGCGGCTCTCCGCGATGAAAGTGGGTGTCCCCTTTTTGGACGCCAAAGCCGTTGACCTGTGTTACTGTCAAGCCGGAAACGAGTCCCACCAGCCGGTCCTCCAGGGCGATTAATTTGCTTGGCTGAACGATGCATTCAATCTTTTTCACCTATCAACCCCCCTTTGCCTGGAACAGAACTGAAATAAATGTAAATTTTCTATCTTTTGTTTAGAATATATAATTGATGCAATTTATTGTCAAGAAGGTTAAAACAATTGGTTTAAATAATTTATATGTCCTCCCTTTATGGCGTATGTTCCAAACCTTCTGGCATGGCCAGCAGCGGCCGGGCGGCCAGGCGCTGCCCCAAAAACATTTACGGAGCACCGCTGAATCTAGATGGGAATGCATCTAGGAAGGCTAACAAGCTGGGTATGTATAAAAATGGGCTATTAGATCTGCGCAGGGCGGGCACCTTAATTTGTTTGACAAACTTGCGCCGGTGCTTTAAAATAGGTGTCAGGTAGGGGAGTAGCTCAACTGGCAGAGCACCGGTCTCCAAAACCGGGGGCTGCGGGTTCAAGTCCTGTCTCCCCTGCCATTTATTTTGTCCAAAAACCTTGATAAATAAAGGACTGAAGCGAATCGCCTCAGTCTCTTTTTTACTTTTGGACAGATTTAATTAAGCCGTTACGCGCCGATTATTTTTCTTAGGACGGCCACTGTCCTTTTTATTTTAGGTGAAAAACATTCTCCATGATTTCCGCTGCTTGCCGGTCCTTGCTCTCCAGAAAATGACTGTAAATATTCTGCGTGGTGGCCGACGCGTTATGTCCCAGACGTCCGGCCACCGTCTCAATGTCCATGCCCTGGCTTATTAGAAAAGTCGCGCTGGGGTGTCTTTAGGCCGTGGAAGTTTAAAGGCGGCAGCTTATTGCGCCGAAGTAGTTTCGGGAACATGGGTAAAAACCGGTCCGCACCACAAGGCGAGGGCCGGTTTTTACATCTACCATCGCTGGCTAAGGCAAGCGCTGTTCCAGCTCATCCAGGATCTCTTCCGGGTCCTTCCCCGTGGCGTCAACCAGGACGGCGCGCCCCGAGATATCTTGCATGCCCATCATATTTTGATCCATTCCCGAGATAACGATAGCGTCATAGTCGCCCATGCCCTTATCACTGATGGCAGCATCGTTCTCCAGGTTGACCACTTCGTACCCGGCGCGGTTCAGGGCCCGCTTCACCGGTGTCAATGATTCGCTGACCGCAATTCTTTTGCCCATACGCTAAAACCTCCAGTCAGGATAAAAATCTTTGCCATTTATAGCTTCCCAAGTTATTGTTCTAAAAATACCGTTCCCTGAAGATTTATGGGGCTGGGCTTGAAAATACAGATTTTTGTAATATAATAGTTAACATCGCTCTCCTAATACTTTTTTATGAAAGGAGCGTTAAGATGCCGGTTAACCCTCGTCTCCCCGCCGTTGGCGCCATTTTTCTGACTTCACTCTTTTGGGGGATTTCCTTTAGCAGCACAAAAATACTCCTGGAAACGCTGGTGCCGGCGCAGATTGCCTTTTTCCGCCTGGTGCCGGCCGTGTTAGTCCTGGGCGCCGTATTTTGGGCTAGCCGCCAGAAATTTGCCCGGGGCGCCGACTTGCTGCGCATGGGTGCCGGGGGCTTGACCGGAATTTTTCTCTACTTCCTGTTTGAAAACAATGGCCTTCGCTTCACCACGGCGGGCACAGCCGCTTTAATCGTTTCCATCATCCCGGTGCTGAACGTCGTGGCGGGAGCGCTTTTTTTCCGCGAGCGCAACCCGCTGCGCCGCTGGATCGGGGTTATTCTTTCATTTGCCGGCGTCTACCTGATCATCAGCTCCGGGGACGGAAACGCCCTCTCTTTCAGCAACCTTAAAGGCAACCTTTTAATTTTCCTGGCGGGCTGCTCCTGGATCTTTTACACCCGCATCAACGAGCCCCTTTCGCAGCGCTACAGCAGCCTGGCCATGAACTTTCAGCAGACCCTTGCCGGTGCTGTCTTGATGGGACTGCTGGTGCTGCCCCGCGGCGTGAACCTGTCCGTTTTTACCCCGAAGGTGCTGCTCAATCTTTCGTTCCTGGGGCTTTTCTGCTCCGCCGCAGCTTTTTTCCTCTACCTGTATGCCTTGAAAAACCTCGGTTCGACCACGGTCACCACTTTCTTAAACCTGGTCCCGGTATTCGGGGTCCTTGGGGGGGCCGTCTTCTTGAAAGAAACCCTGGCCACCGGCCAGATTTTCGGCGCGCTGACTGTCATCCTTGGAGTTACCCTGGTGACCGTATCTGCCGGAAAGAAAGCGACGCCGTCAGAGTATGGCGGCGCCGTTTAAATACCCCGGAACAGGCTGCCTATTCAGTACGCTGCCGGTCTTGATCCGGCTGCTCTTACTGGTGCTTTTCCAATGTATCCAAAAAGTCGCGCATCGTCGCTTCCAGCAGGCGGCTTTTCTGCCGGATTTCCATCGATATGGATGCTTCGCTGGCCTCGACGAGGCCTTGCAAGCTTTCCCGTCACTGCTCCGTTATCCGGCTGATTGCTTTAAGATCCACGCAGTCCACCTCCTTGAAATAAGTTTTCCCTTTCCGGTAGAACTATGCGGCCGGCTGCGGCAAGCAATTGAATCTACCCTTGCCCGGGACGCCCCGGAAAGCTACACTTAATCTAGTCCCTGCGATGAAAGGAGTATCTCTATGAGCGGTGAGCGTGAAGCCCTGAAAAAGGAGAAAAAACTGGAAACGCTGTTGCAGGAGCTAAACGGGGCCCTGGTGGCATTCTCCGGCGGGGTGGATAGCACCTACCTGCTGTACAAAGCTGCGGCCGTGTTCGGCCGGGAGAGAGTCCTGGCGGTCACCGCCGATTCGCCCCTCCGCTTTCCGGAAGAAGCGGTGGAGGCCAAAAGGACAGCCGCTGCCCTGGGGGTTAGGCACCGGATCATCAAAACAACAGAGCTGACCCGGGAAGATTTTTGCGCCAACCCCCCCGACCGCTGCTACTACTGCAAATATGAGCTGTTTGCCCTGCTTTCCAAAATAGCCGAAGCAGAGGGGCTGCCGCAACTGCTGGACGGTTCCAACCGGGATGATGCCAGCGACTACCGCCCCGGGACCCGGGCGGCCCGGGAATGGGGCGTGCGCAGTCCCCTGCAGGAGGCGGAACTTTCCAAAGAAGAGATTCGCCTGCTTTCCCGCTATCACGGTTTGCCAACCTGGAACAAGCCGGCTGCCGCCTGCCTGGCTTCCCGCTTTCCCTACGGTGAGAGGCTGGAGCTGGAAAAATTGCACCAGGTGGAGCGGGGCGAGCGTTTCCTCCGTTCTTTGGGGCTGCACAGAGAAGTAAGGGTGCGGCGGCACGGCTCCTTAGCCCGCATTGAAGCCACCCCCGGCGAACTGGATCTGCTTATGAATCGCCGTCGCGCCGTGGTGGATCGGTTTAAACAGCTGGGATTTCTCTATGTGACCCTGGACCTGGAAGGCTTTCAGAGCGGCAGCATGAACCGGGCCCTGGACAGTGACAGTAAAGAGGCAAATTCCAGGACAGAAGAGATTGGAGAGGCAAGAAAATAAAGGTGCACTCCGGGCGCTGTCTAGGAATCCGGAACCGACCTCCTGGTGGCGGGAGAGGAGCAGGCGAGCATTTAATGGTTAAGGCTATCTAGCAGTTCGCGCAGCGCCGGGAGCAGCACGGCCAGGCCGGCCGGTTCATCCCCGTCCGCCGCCGTTACGGAAGCGTAAACCACGCCCACCACGCTTCCGGCATCGTTAAAAAGGGGGCTGCCGCTGTGCCCGGGATGTATCGGCGCTTCAATCATGGTTATCGCTTCCCCCGCGCGGCCCGGCAGCTCCGCGGAGCCCACCCGGCCGCGCAGCGCAATACCGGTAAATGAAAGGGGGTTTCCGATAACCAGCACCGCTTCCCCGTCCGTTAAGGTGTAATTGAAATCGGGGAGCACCACCGGCAACCCTGAAGCGCCATCAAGGACAATAACGGCTAAGTCAACCCTGTCCGACCAGTGCCAGGCCCTGGCACCGAAGCGTCCCTCCTGGGCAAAAGTTACGGTAATGCGGTCCGCTCCCTCCACCAGGTGGCGGTTGGTGACAATAAGGCCGTATGGTTCGATATTAAAACCGGTCCCCTTCCATTGCGCCGCGGCCTTTTGTATCGTGCCCCGGCTGGCTGCCTCCACCTGCACCACTGCCTGGCGCAGTTCCCGCACCAGGGGCTCCCGGCTCAAGGCCCACGATTCGCGGATAAAGCTTAATGATGGGTAATGAAAGGTTTTCAGCCAGGTGCCGGCCATGGCGGCCAAAAAAAGAAGGAAGACCAACAGGGCACCCAGGCGGAGATAAAAGCGCCGGCGTCGCTGCGCAGCTGCATATTGTTCCAGCCCGCCTTCCCCGTAGCGCCGGTTCAACTCCCGCTTTAATTCCCGGTCGTGTTGGTCTTCAAAATCCACAGCGCGCCTCCTGCAAACGGGGCTTAACCTTTTTTCTGCTTCTCTTCCAGCAGCTCTCCGCCGACGCCAACCTGGCTGGCTTCAACTTCCCGCAGGTAAACCACAAAAGCAGCCGGGTTTATCCCCGTTGCCTCGGCAGCTGCAGCGGTAAATTTTTGGATCAGCTCTTTCTTCTTCTCTTTTTCCAGCCTGGGGCCGTAAAAAAATATGGTGGGCATCTTAGTTCACCTCCGTGTTAGCCTGTCTCAATATTTTTCCCCGGCGGCGGCAAAAATCCTGCCGGATTCTTAGCAGGGCAGCCCCCTGCTTAACCCGCTTTGCCTAGGATTGCCGCCGCAGCAAATAAGCCGGGGTTTAGCCGCCCCGGCCTATTCCCAATGCACTTCCCGCGCTGTTTTACCACGCCTGGCGGAACAGCTCCAGGACTTCCTCCGCCTCCATGATGAATTTAGGATTGTAGACGATAGAACCGTCGGACAATGAAAGCTCGGCCGCCTCCTCCAGGCCATCTTCCGGCACCCCGGCGTCACGCAGGCGCTGCGGCACCCCCATGCGCCTGGTCAGCTCCCACACAGCTTTGGCTGCCGCTTCTCCGGCTTCCATATTGTCCAGGCCGCGGGTATCCAGGCCCATCGCGGCGGCCACCATGGCATACCGCTCCGGGCACTCGTCCAGGTTGAACAGCATCACGTGGGGCAGCAGGATGCTGTTGGCCAGCCCGTGCGGCACTTTGAACAGGGCGCCCACGGAGTGGGCCATGGCGTGGACCAGCCCCACCTGGGCATTGCCGAAGGCTATCCCAGCCATGGTGGCGGCAATTTGCTGCTGGCCCCGGGCCACCAGGTCATCCCCCTGCTCAACACACCGGGGCAGGTATTCCATGATCAGACGGATGGCATGCAGCGCCATGGCATCGGCGACAGGCTGGCGCTGCAGGGCGTGTATTGCTTCCACGGCGTGGGTCAAGGCATCCATGCCCGTTGTGGCTGTCAGCTGCGGGGGCAGCCCCGCAGTCATGAGGGGGTCTAAAATGGCCACGTTGGGGATGATATGGTAATCGCAGAAAAGCATCTTGGTGCTGCTTTCGCGGTCCTTGATTACTGCAGCATAGGTCACCTCGCTGCCGGTTCCCGCAGTGGTGGGGATGGCGATATGGGGCGTCTGCGGGCGCGACAGCACCTGCATGCCGCAGTAGTCCATCAACGAGCCGCCTTCTTTCAGCAAAATGGACATCCCCTTGGCCGTATCGATGGTGCTTCCTCCGCCCACGCTCACCAGGGCGTCAGCCCCCATCTCCCGGGCATAAGCCGCGGCTTCCTCTACCAGTTCAACCCCCGAATCCTGGACGCAGCCGTCGAAGGTGCCGGCATGGCGCTTGCCCAGCGCCTTTTCCACTATCTCCGCCAGGCCTGCTTCCACAACCCCTTTGTCTGTCACCACCAGCGCCCGGTTGGCGCCCAGGTTTTCCAATTCGATGCCCACGTCTTTAACGCTGTTTTCTCCGAAGATGAGGCGGGTTGGATTATAGTGTACAAATGACAGCTCCCGATTGTATGCCATTTTCTGCCCTCCCGGGTAAATTAAATGCCGAACTCGGCGCGCACCTGGTTTAAATAACCCATTACCTCGGTGCGCTCTTCATCACTGAGCTGGGAAATAAACTTGGTTTCAATTTGCGTGGACAGCTCCGTCAAGCGGGTCGCGGCCTTGACATAGCGCACAATCTTGGCCAGGTTGCCTTTCAACTTGATTTTTCCCTGGATCATTGCCTTGGTAACGTCAATTTCTTTGGACATAACCGCTTCCCAGCGCTCCAGCTCTCCGGTCAGGATAAAATTGCCCTTCATGCCCACCTCTGCCGGCACCAGGCGCACAGAGCGGCAGTCGCCGTGCCACAGATCCATGAACATATAGACATCTTTCTCCAGCCCCAGCTCCGGCTTGGCCAGGATATGGATAACCACCGAACCTTCCCAGGTCTTGGCCGCCTGTTTGTACACGGCGTCTTCCTGGATCAGCTTCTCATAGCTGGCCACCCACTCCGGGGTTCCCATGACATACGGCTTCTCCACCGTGGCCAGTCTCTCCGCCACCAGCGCCTGGTATGCCTTCTCCCATTCTTCGGTCCCGTAAGTATACGCCATAATAACGCCTCCCCCAAATGTGATTATTATTTAATCTAAAAATTAATCTACCTGGAGCAGCCGCCAAGCGAGTTTTTCAACCTCCTCCCCGAAATGATCATGCAGCTGCCGGCGCAGCGGGTACGGCCGGGGCACGGCAGCGCCCTTGCATTTTTCCAGAAGCTCTAGTTATTATATCACCATTTAAACTAATCTGAAAGTTGCATGATTGAAAAAAGATAGGGTAAGCAAGGCAAATTCTAGCGAGATCAAGAATATTCACGATCTTTATGGCTTGCTTTGATTTTATCCAAATAGTTGCCCTGTAGTGTAAAAAGTGATATACTACAACCGTGCACCAGGTGATATATACTGATGTAAGCCTCCTCTTTTCCGGGTGGCTTATTTTGTATCACCCGCGCTTTCCGCCCATTTAATTCATACTCTAGATCTAAACCGGAGGAGGGAGCCCCTTGCGTCATCTTAGCATTGGTTTTATCGGCGCGGGATTAATCGCGCACGGGCATGCCCTGGCTCTACGCTCAATCATCGAAGGACCAACCCTGGGGGAGGCCACGGCAGAGCTGTCCCTCGTTTACGATATTGAGCAGCCAAAGGCAGCCGTATTTGCCGAGCAGCACGGTGTAAAGGCCGTGGCCAAGGAGGCCGGAGAGATGTTTGACCGCACCGGCCCGGATGTACTTTATATCTGCACGCCCACTTCCAGCCATAAAAGCTATTACCTGCAGGCTGCCGAGGCGGGAAAACAGGTCTTCATTGAAAAGCCCCTCGCTTTTTCCATCGCCGAGATTAAAGAGATGATCCGGGCCCGGAAAAAGGCGGGAATTAAAACCCAGGTCGGGCTGGTTTTACGCTTTGAACCGGTATTCTGGTTTATCAAGCAGCTTATCGAAAAAGAAAAAAACCGCCTGGGTCCTTTGTTGAGCTTTTATTTCCGTTCCGACCAGGAGTGGCCCCTGTGCGGCTCATTCCACGATTCGGCCTGGCGCTCGGATCCCGATCAGGCTTTCGCCGGATGCCTCTTTGAACACTCCATTCACGATGTTGATTTAATTCGCTACCTTTTTGGCGAAGTGAAAGACCTTAGCGCCTCCGTGCGCTATCGTTCGGCGACGTGCGCCGGCCAGATTGAAGATGTGGCGGTAATAAACTTTTCCATGGAAAGCGGCGCCACCGGGAACCTGACGACCATGTATCACCATATCAAGGGGCGCGACGTGCGCCGCCTGGAGATATTTTTCGAACGGGCCGCCATCATTCTGGACGATTATAAACCGGGGGATTTTAATCAGCGCTTCCGCAGCCTTACCCTGGAGCTATCCGGAGAGCCCCTCCGCCAGTTCACCGGTGAAGAGGTGGACCGGGAATATTACCGCCATATTGGAAACCCTGCGCTGCTCTGCCCGGAAATGGTTTCGCCCTATCGCTACCAGGCCCTGGCTTTCCTGGAAGCGCTGCTGGAGCGGCGTGAGCCTTTCCCGGATCTGCAGACAGCCCTGGAAGCGCACCGGATTATCGATTCGGTCTATGCATACGCCCGGCGCCGCACACTGCCCGTTTCCGGGTAAGCGGAGCATTGATGCATATTTAAATGTAGATGCGGCTAAGCCGGGGGCCAACCGTCCCCGGCTTAGTGTGTTCATTGCAAGTGGTAGGCCCTTTCCAGCCTGCCTCCGTCGGCGAATTCCACAAGCAGGCGCAGCTGCACCAAGCCCTGCTCTTCATCGAAGGCGGCGCCCAGGCTCACCTTTTCCAGGGCATCCGTTTCCAGCTGCGGAAAAAGCATCTTAACAAACTGCTGCTCTTTAGTTAGATCGAGGTAAACGGTCCGGCAGCTCCTCCCGTTTAACTCCACGTTCTGGCCCGCAGCGGCATGCTTAAAATTCAACTTCTGGGCCCGCAACAACTTGGCCGGGCTGATTAAAAAGCCGGGCAGGCTTTTCAGTTCATGGGCCTCCTCCCACTGATCCGACCCTGTTCTGCGCACATGCAGGTCATCGCCCACGTGGAAAACTTCCAGGTCATAATCAGGCAAAGTACCGTTGATTATGGCCCCGCTTTCCACTTGCCCTTCAAAAGTAAGGGTATAGCCTGTCCCCTTCTCTTCGATCACCAGGCGATAATCGGGGGCCTGTTCCAGCTGCAGCAGGGCCTGCCGCAGCAGTTCTTCCGGCTCCGGCGCGGCCCCGGGGCGCAAAAATGACAGCGCTATGAGCAGCAGCCCTAAAATTGCCGCCACCGCCACCACTGCATGTACCTGTCCTTTGCTCCGGGCTACTTTTTTCGCCAAGGCGAACACTCCAATTAAGTGTTATTCGCCCTAGACTATATGCCTTTGTTAGCGCAATTATTACACTCAATCCAGTTTAATTCCGGCGCTGTCGATGAGCTTTTGCAAGTGCGGGATGGCGCTGCTGTTGGTCAGGTTGAAATGGACCGGGGTCAAAGAGATATAGCCGTCCAGAATGGCCCGCACATCGCTGTCGTCTTCTTCTTCACCCTCCACCAGCTCTCCGGCCAGCCAGTAGTAGATCATGCCCCGCGGGTCCACCCTTTTGTCAAAGCTGTTGCGATAGCGCCGCGTACCCAGGCGGGTTACCCGGATCCCCTTAATGTCGCCATTATTAGACGGCACGTTGATATTGAGCAGCGTTCCGGCAGGCAGAGGATTTTCCAAAAGATGGGGGACCAGATCGGCCACAAAGCGGGCGGCATAAAGAAAATCTTCGCTGGTGCCGCCTTCGGCCAGCGATACGGCCACCGATGGAATGCCGAGGATGATCCCCTCTACCGCCGCAGAAACTGTGCCTGAATAGAGCACGTCAGTGCCCAGGTTGCTGCCGCGGTTAATTCCTGAAATCACCAGCCGCGGCTTCTGCTCCAGGATCGCCTCCACGGCCAGCTTAACACAGTCGGAGGGAGTACCGTTGACCGACCAGCCCACCAGCTCGCGGTTATGCATAAAGCAGGCCTCCTGCACCCGCAGGGGCCGATGCATGGTAATGGCATGCCCCACGGCGCTGCGCTCATGGTCCGGCGCGACAATAAAAAGATTATACCCGGCTGAACTCTCAAACAGAGTCTGGCTCAGCACTTGAATTCCCTCGGCATAAATGCCGTCGTCATTGGTCACCAGGATGTCTATGGCCATCTTCTTTTTAACTGTCCTTTTCAGTCCTTCCCAACAGCCGCGCGGCGCAGCGGGCCGCTTCGGCCTTAATTTTTTCCTCGTCCAGGTAGAGCAGCTCTCCGTCTTCCAGAATCAACTCCCCGTCCACCATCACCAGGCGCACATCGGCCGCGGCAGCGGAATAGACCAAGTGAGCTGCCGCATCATGCAGCGGCGTGGCATGGGGCAGGTCGCGGCTGATCCCGGCAATATCCGCCCGGTAGCCTTCTTTGAGCCGGCCCAGCTTCTCCAGGAAAAGGGCCCCGGCGCCCCCTGCCGTGGCCAGTTCAAGAGCTTTTCCCGCCGGGAGCAGCGCCGGGTTGCCGCTGATCCCTTTGGCCAGCAGCGCCGCCAGGCGCATCTCTTCAAACATATCCAGGTTGTTGTTGCTGGCAGCGCCATCCGTGCCCAGGCCCACTGTCACCCCTGCCTCCAGCAGCTTCTGCAGCGGCGCCACCCCGCTGCCCAGCTTGAGATTGCTGCCCGGGTTATGGGCCACCCGGACCTGCTTTTGGGCCAGGATGGCAATATCTTCATCGTCCAGGTGAACACAGTGCGCCGCTGTAACCTTATGCTCAAACAGCCCCAGCTTATTTAGCAGGACAACCGGGCTGCAGCCGTGCTGGCGGCGGTTCGCCTCCACTTCAGCCGCCGTTTCCGACAGGTGGATCTGCAGCGTCGCCCCCAGTCGCTGGGCCAAAGCCATCACTTCTTTTAAAAAGTCCGGCGGACAGGTGTAAGGTGCATGGGGCCCCAGGGTAACCGTAATCCGTCCAGCTCCCCGGCCGTGCCAATCGCGATAGAGCTGTTCACCTTCAGCCAGCGCAACGGCGCTGTTTTCCCCAACCCCGATGAGACCCCGACAGAGCACGGCCCGGATGCCGCACTCCGCCGCCGCTTCGGCCACCCGATCCATGAAGAAATACATATCGGCAAAGGTGGTCGTGCCGCCTTTAATCATCTCGACGATGCTCAGCATGGAGCCCCAGTAAACATCATCGCCGCTTAATCGCTCTTCCACGGGCCATATTTTCTGCTCCAGCCACTCTTGCAGCGGCAGATCGTCGGCATAACCCCTGAACAGCGACATGGCCGCGTGGCCGTGCGTGTTAATCAGCCCCGGCATTAAAATCAAGCGGCTCCCATCAATGACCCTGACACCTTCTTCAGGCGTGATCTTTTCGGGATATTCGCTGATTTTTTTAATAAAACTGCCTTCCACCAGAAGGTCGCCGTGAAAAAAGGCGGGCCTGGCCTCATCTACAGGAACAATCATTGCTCCGGTAATCAATGTTTTTGCCACCGCAACAACCTCCCTTCGCTTCGTGAAATGCTTTCGCCTGGCCTCTCTCTCCCCCCTGGCGGGGGAGGGTCGGGGTGGGGGGCTAACAAATCATTTATAGAGAAAAAAAACCTGCTTATTCTACCAGGGCCAGTGGGCAGCATTATCCCCGCAACTGCAGCTCCGCTTTTCCGGAATCTCTTCCACGCAAGCCGCCAGCAGTCGATCCAGGGAAGGCTTGCCTTTGGCCATCTCTTCCAGCACCTCTTCATGGCTCAGCACCGCCTCAGAAATCCCGGCGGCGTAGTTTGTGGCCAGGCAGATGGTGGCGTAGCAAAGCCCCGCTTCCCGGGCCAGGACAACTTCAGGAACGTTGGTCATACCCACCACGTCCCCGCCCCACTGGGCCATCATCTTAATCTCCGCCGGTGTTTCAAAACGCGGCCCCTCGGCGCAGACATAGCAGCCGCCGTCAATTAGCTTCTCTCCCACCTGTTCTCCGGCCCGGAGCATGGCCGCCCTGATCTCAGGGCAGTAAGGCTCGGTGAAGTCAACATGAACCACCTTGCCTCCTTCGCCATCAAAAAAGGTGCTAATACGCGACTTGGTAAAATCGATGAACTGATCTATTACCACCCGGCTTCCCGGGACAATATCCTGCCGCAGCGAACCCACGGCGGCGGTGGAAATAACCGCCTCCACGCCCAGCTCTTTTAAGGCGGTTATGTTAGCCCGGTAATTGACCCGGTGCGGCGGCACTCCGTGCTTTACGCCATGCCGGGCCAGGAAATAGACTTCCCTGCCCCGGTAAAAACCCTGCTGCAGCAGCGCCTTCCCAAAGCGGGTATCCACTACCAGTTCCCGAGGCTGTTCCAGAAGCGATTGATCGTATACACCTGTCCCACCGATGATTGCTACTTTCATTTCTGTCAATGCCTCCTCTTAAGCCTGATGCAGAAATAGCTGCCTTAAGTGTTAGTTATTTCGTGAAAATCTTAAGTTTTCCTGCTGCAGGAACTGCCATCCAATACCCCGCTTGGCAGGCAGGCCGGGGCAGGGCATCCCCCTCCCGCTCTGCCGGTGCATCCCCCGCCTGGCCCCACCCTCTATTCCCGATCTGCCTTTATTCTCCCCGGCGGTGGAAAAGACCCCCTTACTTCTTGCCCTCCATTAACTTTAATGTGGCGTGAAAGTAACTCTGGGCCCTGGCAGTCTTCCCTAAAAGCCGAAAAACCAGGCCCAGTTCAAAGGTAATCAACGGCTCGCGGGGATTAAGGCGATAAGCGCGCTCCAGTGCTTCCGCCGCCTCTTCATACTGGCCCAGGTATCCCCGGGCTCGACCCAGGTGCAGCTCAATCTCCCAGTCATCCGGCGTCAACTCTTTCGCCTTCTCAAAGTATTGCACCGCTGCTTCGTAATCCTGTATGTTGTAACTGGTGGCAGCCAGGTTGAACCAGGCCTCGCCCAGGTTCGGATCAGCCTCTGTTGCTTTTTCAAAAAATTGCCGGGCCTGCTGGTACTGCTCTTTTTCGGCCTGAATGATGCCGAGGGTATTTAAAGCCAGGGCCCGCATCTGTTTATTCTGATCCAGGGCCAAAACCAGCTTCAATTCTTTAAAGGCTTCTTCCACCTTACCCAGCTGTGCACTGGATAGACCGAGACAAAAATGGCCCATGGTCAGATCGGGCTCTTCCTCCACCACTTTTTTAAATTCCGCCACTGCCTCTTTGAGCATGGCCAGCTCCCAGAAACCCAGCCCACGTCGAAATGAATTGACTGTAATCTCGCTGGCCGGCTGGATAAATTCACCGGGCATATCCCCGGAGTCGCGCTCGTCACCCTCTGCCAGGGCCTCTTCATCTTTTTTGCTCCCTGCTTTTACTTCCACCGGCGCCTCCTCCGCCAGGTTGACCTCCTCAAGAAATCCCGGCGGCAGTGTATCGGGCAGCGTGATTGAGTAGCGCTCCTGGATTTCATTGACCCTTTCTTCAAACTTCAACCAGTACTGGACACATTTATCCATGGTTTTACGTAAAGATAATAGCGTTTCAATGAGCTGCTGCCGCTGCGATTCAGTGGTGGTATCAGCGGCCAGCTCGTCTTCAATGGCGTCCAGCGCCTCAAATATTGCGGTAAAAGTAGAAAACATGCCGCGCCTCCTCGATTTCTGGATAACAATCCGGTTTCATGCGGTGTGGGTTTATGTTGACGCGCACGTGCAAATGCGCTATACTATTAATTGCCTTACAGGGCTCGAGTTATTCGGCCGGCGTAGCTCAATTGGCAGAGCAGCTGATTTGTAATCAGCAGGTTGGGGGTTCAAGTCCCTTCGCCGGCTCCATATTTAAAGGGTTTCAGGCCTGGATAAATGTTCCAGGCTCTTTTTGTGTGCGTATAGTGTGCGGAATTACTGGCCGGATTTCCCGCCAAAGAGGATTTTTTGAAGTTTATCGCTTGCCCCCTGCTGCATGTCCGGCAGGACGTGGGAGTAAGTATCCAGGGTTAAGGTTATGCTTGCATGGCCCAGGCGCTCACTTACCACCTTCGGGTTCTCCCCGGCGGCCAGCAGTAGCGTAGCGCAGCTATGCCGCAGGTCGTAAAGTCTAATATCAGGCAGGCCGGCGGCTTTTAGAATTGCCTTAAATTCATGATTGACGTTTCGCTCAAATAGGGGTTCCCCGTTGTTTCCTGCAAAAACAAAGTCCTGATCGTCGTATGTTCCCGGCTTCGCCTTTAACTTCTGCGCTGCCTGCGCCTTTCTATGATCGTCCAGGTCATTAATAACGTCAGCCGGTATGGGTATGGTCCTGCGGCTTTTCGCCGTTTTCGGTTCGCATAGCTTCCAGCCCTTTTCCTTTTCGGTTTTCCTGTCGCCCCTGATCCTGACCAGCGCCCTTCTCACGGTGACGCGTTTCCCTTTAAAATCAATATCAGACCACTTTAAGCCCAGGGCTTCCCCTGGCCGCATCCCCGAAGCCAGCAGCAAAGAAAATAATGCTTTTAAGGGGCTGTAAATTATAGCTTCCATAAAGCGGGCCGCTTCTTCAGGGGTGAAGGCCCGCATCTCTTTGCGCTCCTGTTTTGGCAGATCGTCTTTAACCAGGTCCGCCGGATTCCTGTAGATTTTTCCCCACTTGACGGCCTGCTGCAAAGCGTTCCGCAGGACAGTGTGAGTATATCTTACGGTTCGGGGTGAAAGTCCGCGGTCTATCATCTTGCTGTAAAGCTGCTGTATCTGCTCCGGGGCCAGTTGGCAAAGCTTGACGCTTTCCAGTTCCGGCTTTATGTATAAATTAATTAACTGTTCATAGCTTTTATAGGTCTTACCGCTTACCCTCTGTTTAACCACCGATTTCATCCACCCGTCAAGGTAAGCGCCCAGCAGTTCCTTTGAAGGCTCTAAAAATATTCCGGTGTGCTTCTCTCTCAATATTTTGGTCAAATATGCTTCGGCAGCTTTCTTACCGCCGTAGATAGTTTTGCTGTGATATTTCCGTTTGCCGTTTACTTCGCCCAGGTAAACCCTGACCAAGTATTTATTTTTTCCGCGTGGTATTATTTGTCCGGCCATCCTGCAAACCTCCTTTTCACGTCCTCCCCTTTATTTCTTGTCCCAAGTCCCGCTGCTTACCTGAGACCAGCCCGCCCGCTTGCAAGCGCTGGTTAGCAGTCAAACCGATCTTGTTTATGTAGTGCTATATAGTGTTATACAGTTATATTGAGCATAGAACAACTGCATTTAAAAGTCAACCCCTGTATAGCAATATTGGTAAATATATGCTAAAATAGTGCCATAAAGGAGGATGCAGTTTTGACTGAAGAAGAATATTATACGCCCGAAGAATTGTCCAAAATATTTAAGGTCAAGAAAAGAACAATCTATTTTTGGGTCAGAACAGGCAAACTTAAAGCCGTTAAATTGGGATCTCTGTTGCGCATCCCTCAATCCGCCCTTAATGAATTTCTCCAGAATCCCAAAGGTGAGTAATCGCTTTTCCGTCCCTTCCATGCCCGTTCAGCCGCCCCTGGACGGGCTTTTTCCTGCTTGCTAAGGACTTTGCCTTCACATGCCCGTTTAAATCGCTTTTAAGCGTTTTCCCGGCAGGGTAAGGGCCAATCCCTCAAACCCGCATTGTTAAAGGCATTTTGGCGATTATGTCACGCTTTAGAAAAAACAACAGGTATAAATACCCTTGTTCTCGATTTTTACGTTTTGAAACCCCCGTGGTTAAAGGGTTTTTTCACCCCTAAAGCGTGACATGTAGCTAAACTGCTTTCTTCATTCTCTGCCTCCTTTTTCGCTCCCGGCTCTTCTTCTTTTTCTCTGCCCTGGAACATTCCTCACAAAGCAGCTGCCGGTTAGATTTCCGGGTAAAGGTTTTGCCGCACTTACATTGCCGCCGGTTCGTTATCACCGGGCCGGGTCCCGCCTGCTCTGATTGAGACACTTTCACCGCCCCGAAGTATGAACTATATGCGATTTGCAAGCCGGGGTCCGTGGGCAAGACGGCCTCCTCAAAATAGCCGCAGCGCTCCGGGTCGTCACCGGTATAGAAGCGGCAGACTGTATCCCTGGGCCAACACCAGTTTTTTGTTCCCGTTGGGCCGGTTAAGTCGTAATTTGCGCATAGCTCTTTAGCCAATTTTCTCGCTTTGGTAATCATTAGTCACCTCTCCTTGTTGATAAGTCCCCAGCACCGGGCCGCTTTCTCGATTATCTGCCGGCGCACTTGCCGCCGCTCTTTTCTGCTCATCTTCGGCATGTCGGACGGATTGTCAGGCGGCCCCTCAAAAAAATAGAATTTTACGATCTGCAGCTCAGTTTCGGTCAGCAGGGGCAGTAGCTGCTCCACCATCTCCTTCTCTTTTTGCCAGTAGTCCAGCAGCCGGTCCAGCTCGATAATTTTGGGGTGACAGGTCAGATCCATAACAGCCCTGCCGGTGGGGTCAGCCATTGTTTTGCCTCCCTTGCTGACCACTTTAACCATAGAGGCTCCAGTTTTCGGCCAAAGCACTCTCTCAATCTCGGCCCGCTCTTTCTTTAGGCCGGCAATATAATTGTCAATCGCGGGATAAGTCAACAGGATACCTTCAATATCGCCTACCACATTGTCCGGTATCATCTGAAGCACCGCTCCCTTTTTAAAAAGGTGCCCCCTGCCGAGGTGTGAACAGGGGGCCATCTACGAGGTGATCAACCGGGCCCCCTGCGGAGTGAGACAGGGGGCTACTTGAAGAAATGCGGGTATTGGAAGCGGTGACGGAAAACCGCCCCCAAGCTTTTATTTTATGCAACCTCAATGCCGGCAATCTTAACGAACGCGGCGGGCCGAGACAGCGCTATATCGCCCCTCAAGTATGCCCGGATCCACACCTGCCCCTTCTTGAAGGCGTCCGTAGTGGTTCTGGTTGCTTCAATCCGGACCTCCGTTCTGATTCCCCACAAGAGCTTGCTCCAGTCGCCCATGAAGGCGATAGTCTCGTTTTCGCCTGCGCCTAAATTAATCGGTATCTGATTAGTGGGGAATTTACGGTAATTCTCCCAGCTTGCAGGCGGCTTCAGGTATTGGCCGTCCGGCACCGCTGTAAGCTGATCCAGCGCCTCAAAACAGGCTGGCGGCATGATCAGGCCGGTGGCCGTTTCGTTAACAGCCTCCAACATGTAGAACGCGGTGCTGAAGGGGTTGTAATTAGCCAGGGGGCCGCCATGCGTGAGCTCCTGGACACCTACCTGATTTGCCACCCCGACGGGCATTTCACCGGCGGTGCCGCCGTCACCCATCAGTGCCACCCGGTCAAACTCCAGGGCGATAGCATCGGCCAGGGCTTGCTCCACCGCCCCGGTAACTCCCTGGCCATCTTCGGCTAGCTCAATAGACATGGAGGTTAAGACCATTAGCTTTTTAGCCGTTAAAACCGCCGCGCCGAAGGTGGCGTCCGAGAAGTTCCCCTCCTGGTTTTCAGCCAGCCATTCAGGGGTGGGTAACTCTTCAAGGCGTGGCACCGTCAGGGTTTTGCTTTCCATCGGGGTAAATTTGGCCCCGGCTTGCCTTACGCGCATTTTGTTAAGTGCCATCGCTATAATTTGAGCGGAAAGCGGCTCCGGCACCAAATAACCGCCAGCCGCATCGGGGGCCGTCGCCATTACGCGCATCTCGGCTTGTGCTTTCCCCCAATCTCCCGTCGCCATAGCCCGCAAGGCTCGGCCTAGGGAGAGCTCTTCCAGGGTAATTCCGTCAATCATGCGGCTTTTCCTGATTACATCGTCTACGTACCGCTTCTCCTCACCGGGGTTGTAGATTCGCAGTTCACCGTCTTTTTTCAGCCCGGTATAGGCGCCGGCCGGCATCGCTTTGCGGGCGTTTTCTTCCTGGAGTTCGATTTCTTCCTCAATCTCTTTTTCCCGGTATTTAATCACAGCTTGAAGGTCATCAAGGCGGCGCTGCTCTTCGTGGGTCAGGTCGCGGCCTTCCCTGTTTGCCTTATTGATTATCTCCCGGGCCTCTTCGATCTTCTCATGAAGCGCGCCCTTCATGTGCTCGATATTTCTCATAATCAATCTTTCCTTTCCAGGCTCTTTGCGCAATAAAAAAACCTGATTGCACAAATAGCCCATTGCATAATGGGATTTTTGCGCCTCCAGGTTGGTTTCCACGTCTCCCGGCAGCCCCCGTTTCCGAAGTCTCCCGGCAGCCACTTCCGCCAGAGGAAGCGTATTCGATTGACAGGATTGCTCCTGCTAACTCCATTATAAGCCATGTAATGGTAACAGTCAAGAACATTTGTTCCCCCAGCATTTAAAGTCCGGATAACAAGGATTCCATCGGGTCTGCTTCTTCCGGGGGCACCTGGCCGCCCAGCCGTTCCCTGGCCGAAGGTGTAAGGCCGAAGTCGGAGCAAAGCAGTCTAAACTGCTGCCGGGCCGCGTTCAAGATTGAGATGGCTGGGTTCTTCACCAGGCCGCCCCTGGCACCATCCACCAACAGCCCCCGTTCGGCAACTTCCTTTTCAGCATTTTTGATTGTTGCGTATGTCGTCGCCAGGGCTTCAAAAGCGGCCACGTCCGAAGCTCGCAAGATCCCGGCCCTGTCCAGCATCGGTGCGTACTTCTTCCAGAATTGCCGGGCCTCCTTCGGTAGCCCCCTTGGGGGTGTGTGTGGGAAAATCGGTGGTGTTTTCGGTGTAGTGTCCACCTTGGCACCGGGCCGGCCTTCTAAAACTTTTAATCTGCTTGCTTTTTTGTTGTGCCCGCCTCTTGGCATTTGATTTTCGCCTCCCTGTGACAAAAAATCCTTTTGCCTAAAATGTTCGCGGGGACCTGCCCGCGCGGTTTCGGGGTCAAGCATCGGTAGAGATTGAAGGTGCCCCCGGTGCCCGGGTCTTTCCACCAGTTTTAATTGATTCATCTTTGCCAATACTTTGTTGGCAATCTTGGCAATCTTCCCTGAAAGCATTGATAGATGCTGATCCTCTCGGCCAGCTGGTCAGTTCCTGATCCAGGCCAGCCAGGGCTTTGCTAAACATACTGGAGAAGCGATCGCCATGTATTTGCACCATCACTTATCCCTCCACCAGGCTTCCTGTTGCTCTTCTTCCCGGTAGTCTGCCGCCGGGTTATAAAATGTCTTTGTCGGCCCGTCAAAGCCCAACTCAACGGTTCCAACGTCGCCATCCCGGTTTTTCGCGATTATGATTTCCGCCAGGTGCTTATTTTCCGTCGTCGGTTTTATTAAATAGGGCCGATGAATCAGCAGGACGTTGTCGCTAAATTCTTCGCCCGCCTCCCGCAGGCTAAACAGGTTCGGCCTGCCTTCGCTATCCTGCCGGGCCTTGTCCCGGTTCAGGTGGGCCGTCAAAATTACCGGTATATGAAGCTCAATAGCCAGGTCCTGCAGCGCTTGGCAGTTTGCGTTAAAGATTTTATGCAGTTCGGTGCTACTCTTCATGCCTTCCGGCGGCGGCAGCTTCCCAAGAACATCAACAAAAACGGCGTCAACCCCGCCGCGCCGCTGCTCCTGTATTACCCGGTGGCGAATCTGCCCCACGCTCCAGCGCCCATCTAACACCCCGATATTTAGGTTCGGCCAATCAGCAATAAGACTGCAGGCTTTTTCAATATCTGCGTTGCTTAATCGCCCGGTGATCATATCCCGGTGGCAGATCCCCGCTTCCTGGGCTATTATGTTTTCAATAATCCGTTCCCGCGTCATTTCCAAGGTGAATAGAAGCGGCCTTTTGCCTATCCGGGCCATATGGCGGATTATGCAAAGAATCAAGGAAGTTTTGCCAACTCGCGGGCTTGCCCCGATTATTGTTAAGGTGCCCTTGGTCAGATTAACTTCCCGGTCCAGGTCATGGAAGCCGGTAGGAATATAATTTGTCTCGCCGCCCTTAGGTATTTGCAGAATCCGGTCCCAGATGTTTTTTACGTCCGGGTAAATCGAAGCAGTTTTTTTCCGGTCGTCAACCGGCAGCACCCGGTCAAGTTCCTTCTGCACCGTGGCGATTACATCTTGAATATCACGTGCGTCATTCCGGGCCCCCTCCATCGCCCTGTATAGGCTCTCTATCGCCATGCGCCTGGATTGCTTTTCTCTGACTATGCCCGCGTAGTATTCGGCTCTCTGGCCCGTGGGCTCAATCATGGCGATTTGAAGAAGGTCACTATAAACGGGGCTAAACCCCTGCTTTGACATTTCATCGCTTACCGTGATAACATCTACCGGCTTACCTTCCGCCACCAGGGCCGCTATCGCCTGGAATATTTGTTGATGCTTTATCGTGTAAAAAGATTCAGCTGTTACAATGCCAGCTATATTGTGATACTGCTCCGGATCAACAAAGAGGCTGGAAAGCAGAGCCTTTTCTGTCTCGTCATCATGCGGCGGAACATAATTCACCTGCTTACACCCCCTAACCGTTTATGTTCCGGGCACTCATTAACCGGGGCCGCGCCCTGGCCGGTCTGCTTCATCTTGGCTTCCAGCTTTACTACCTGCTCCCGGAATTTTTCTGCCGATAGAATGTTATTTTTCCAGAAGGGATCAGCCTGGCAGAAGGCGATCAACCTCCCAATCTCCGCCCAGGTGTAACCACTGCTGCCGCCTGGCGGTCCTTTCCGATTCAGCAGGTCCATGGTTTGCGCCCAGCGCTGAATCTTGCCAGCAGGGTCATCCACCGGCGGCAGCGGTTGCCGTGGGTGATTTTCTGCAATTTTGTTTCGTAAATAAACGGCAGCCCTAAAGGGTTCGCTTTCTGGAGAAAATAAAACAGGACGTTTTTCCTTCTTAACATTCTTTACATTCTTGTTAGTAGGACCACTTTGTTTCCTATCTGTTTCCAAAGTGTTACTTTCTCCATCATCTGCGCCCTGATAAAGCCCGTAATTTATTAGCTTTATACGTGTTCCCAATCTGTTACTTTCTCGTGTTATCATTTCCTGATCTTGTAACCAGTCTAAGATTTCACGGATCGTTTTCGGTGAAGGTATCCGCTCTACCCCGTATTCAACCCACTTCACCGCTTCCGCTATCTGCCGCATACTGGTTACCGTTTCACCCTCGCCGATATAGATTTTTCCGTTTTTGGTAGGGACGTACGCTGGTTTATGGTTTACCTTGTATTTCAGATATTGCCATACCCGGTGATAAAGCGGCGGCATTAACCAGACATCGCTTAATAGCTCTTTGCGATAATCTTTGATCCAGCCCTGCACTAACCCACCCCCCGCAGCGCCCGGCGGATTAATTCCATCCGCTTTAATAACCAGGTCCGGGCAGTGATTAGCTCGCCCGCCGGGGTAATGGCGATAACTTGATCGCTATCGCCCAACAGCATAAGCAAAAATTCAGCCTTGCTTTGCTCACGGCGCAGCTCCAGTGGATCCAGGTCGTCCAGGTCGCGGTTGTGCAGTCGCTCGTAATCCTCCGCGCTGACCAAGGGATCGGGATAACGTGCAATATCCCGCAATTGCTTGACTATTCTCCTTTTTTGGGTTAAACTAACATTAGACACGTTATCACCTCTGCCGCCCGGCCTGGCCGCCGGGTTTTTGTTTTACGCCTCTTTGCGCCAGCCACCGGGTAACGCCTGGCCGCCACTCTCTATAAACTCCTGAATCTTTTCCGCAGAAAACCGGATCTGCCTCCCAAGGCGTACATGAGGCAGGATATTCGCTCGGGCTAGCTCGTAAACCCGGTGCCGGCGCAGATCCAACAGCTGCGCCACCTCGTCCACCCTTAAAAGTTTACCGTTCATATCATATTCCTCCTTAATTTTTTACATAAAAAAAACACCGGCCTTTGCCGATGTTAAGCACGCTTATTAACCTATGGGCCTAATTACTCAAACCGGGTCAGGGTTAAAGTTTCTTGCCTATCCCCCTTTTTCCATGTGATGATCAGCCTACCGTCCCTTACCGGTTTAACTGTCTTTTTCCCATTCGTGTAATCCAAAATAAGCTCAACGTCTTGATCCAATATTCCTGCTTCGGCCCTTGCCTTATCAAGCAACCAGTTTACAGCCAACGCTCCTGCAAGTTTATCACCTTTATCACCCTTCATTCGCGGGCCAAAAAGTAGCGGATCATCTTTAACCCGAAGCGCCCTTTTCCTCGCTGCAGCAACCTTATCCAAGGGCCATTTTATTTTTCCGTGAACCTGGTTATAGCTTGCGTAAAATTCAGCAGGGGCTTCTTCTGGATAATCCGTTATTTTCCCCCGCCCCCGGCCAGCACTTTTACGCTCGGGCATGGGAATAAGTTCATTTTTTACATACTTTTGAAGTGTTCTTTCTGTTATGGTT
>JAKOVL010000030.1 GCA_029782095.1 Bacillota bacterium
GATTCACCGGCTACTGCGTTACAACCCGAACACGAGCAATTTTGAATACGGCGCCGATATGCCGCTTCCCGGGCCCGGGCTGATTATTGTTGACGAAGTAAGCATGGTGGACGTGGAGCTGGCGGCGACATTACTGGCGGCTGTAAATGCAGATGGAAGTGAAGCGCACCAGGTTGTCCTGGTGGGCGACGTTGATCAGCTGCCGAGCGTTGGCCCGGGTTCGGTCTTGCGTGACTTGATTGCTTCTTCTCAGGTTCCCACGACCCGTCTTGAATTCAATTACCGCCAGGCGGGCGGAAGCCGGATCGCTGAACTTGCACACCGGGTTTGTCAGGGCGAGATGATCTCGTTACAGAATGAAGGCGATTTTGAATTCGTAGCGGCGGAGGGCGGGGATAACGCGGCGGAAAACATTAAGTGGCTGGCGCAGACTTATGTTATGGCGCAAGGATTAAGCCCTTTAGACTGGCAGGTGCTGGTCCCGATGCGGCGGGGGAGCTGCGGGGTTAAAGCGCTGAACGAGGCGCTGCGCGAAATCGTGAATCCGGCAAGGGCGGATGCGCCGATATTGGGTGGGTTTAGAGTCGGCGACAAGGTAATGGTGATCAAAAATAACTACCAGCTCGAGGTCTTTAACGGGGATATTGGCATTGTGGCGCAGGTCAACAAAAATGAATTATCTGTTGACTTTGGAGACCGTGAAGTGATATTCCCGTTTGAGTTCCTGGACCACCTGCAGTTGGCCTATGCAAGCACAATTCACAAGGCCCAGGGCTCGGAGTTTAAGCTAGTAATTATGGGGCTGTGCAGCCAGCATTACATGATGCTGCAGCGCAATTTACTATATACCGGCATGACCCGGGCCCGGGAAAAGTTGATTTTGGTGGGCGACAGCCGGAGCGTGGCGATGGCCATAAAGAATAACCGGATTGAGGAGAGGTTATCAAGGCTTAAGGAAAGGGTGCAAGAGTAATTATGTCCAAAATCACCGCAGTCCAAATTCTGCAAAAACTCTATCTCAAGCACACGCAGAAGCCGGACCCGCGCGCCCTTCCCGACGCCTTTTATTCAGAAGTGCGCAGCGGGCCGAGCGAGTTTTACCTGCACCCGTTCTTTGAAGAAATCAGGCAGGCCGGCGGGCATAGAGGCCTATTGATTATGGACGCCGTGGCCATAAAGCAAAGCTGGGCGCGGCCCTGCATAACGGGCTACGAAATTAAAGTTTCCCGCTCTGATTTTCTGCGCGACAAGAAATGGCAGAATTATCAGAAGTATTGCCACGAGTTTTATTTCGTAAGCCCGCCGGGAGTTGTTAAAGTGGAAGATTTGGATAAGTTGGGCTGCGGCGACGTGGGCCTGATTTACTACAGCGCGGAGCATGACACTCTTTTCACCAAGCGCCGGGCCATGTACCGGGAGATTGATTTACGCAGCCCGGAAGTGGTGGGAATGCTGTATTATCTGGCGATGTATAGGGCGGCGGCGGGCGCAGATTGGAGCCGTGTCTGCGATGGGTGAGGTGCTATTTAAACCCAACCAACGACAAGTAGCCTGGCGAGTGCTGAGAATAGTAATAACGCTCCGTAAGAGCCCGCG
>JAKOVL010000039.1 GCA_029782095.1 Bacillota bacterium
ATATTAACGTTAAATCAAGCTTTTCAACCACCTCGCTTATGAAATGTACCGGGTGGTCGGCGGGTAGCCATTCATTCATGCAAATCGGAACAAGCATTAGTTGGTTAGGTTGATAGTCTTTAAACTTTTTCATACTATTTAATTCGACATCGAGATCCTAAATCTTGCCTGTTTGGGAAGAATTCTCACACAGGCTGCTAGAAGGCGGCAGCTTCATCTACGGGAGCGAAGGCTTCACCTACGGGAGTGAGGGATCACATGGAAGGCCCCTCCTTTCCGAGTGAGGGACCGCCAAAAGGGAAATAAAAAATAACCCGTTTCGGCGGCCAGGCTGTCTTAGCCGTATAGTTTACGGCCTTAGACCCTTTAGCTTTGCGCCCCTGCCTTTCGACAGGTTTGCCCTTGTCGGTCGAGTTTTTGCTCTTTAATTTTTGGCCGGTTCGTTTTAACCGAACCGGGCCGCCGGCATAAGCCGGATGACTACTTATTCATTTTACAGAATATATTAGACAACTTCCCTTGTCAACAGTGCTTAGCGAACCCCTGGGGCCGAAGTTTGCTATATTTGTCAAAATAGCAGCCTATTATCGTTAATTTGCCAGGTTTAAACCCTGTTTCTACTTATTGTTTTTTTAGAAAACCCCTGCAGGTTGACCCTGCTTGAACGGGCCCAGGCCCATTTGGCGACGGCGGCAAGAGTCCGCTCGTGCGGACATCGCTCCGGCTGTTTCTTGAGAATTTTCAGCCCTCTGCCGGCGACGGCCTTCCAGATTTAAACCCTGGAACGGTTTGACTTGAAGACTCAAATATTGTAAAGTATGATTATTATTGCTGCGTTTTGGCAACATTTTTCCCATCATTGTGCAATTTTACGATTTAGAAAGTCGCCCTTGGGGGAATGCTATAACTTAATGGAAAAATATAGGGTGACCTCCGCAGATGCGGCGCTGCGGTTTAAACTTAATAGCTTGAAAAAGGTGGTCGATGATGAAGCGAACAATGATCAGTGATTTAAAGTCGGCAATCGGGCAGGAAGCAAGGATTAAAGGCTGGGTTAGTACTATCCGCGATCAAAAGACCATGCAATTTGTGATCGTCCGGGACGAAACAGGTTCTGTTCAGATCGCCAATTCACGCAAAGGAAATCCAGACCTGGCCGAAATTATTTCCGGGCTTACCGCGGAATCAGTCATCGAAGTTGTCGGACAGGTGGTCGCCAACGAAGCGGTTAAAATGGGAGGCCTGGAGATATATCCGAGCAAAATTACCATCCTCAGCCTCGCTGATCCCAATCTGCCGGTGGACAAGGATTCAAGCCTTTCGCTGCGCCTTGACTGGCGCTTTGTCGACCTGCGCCGCCCGGAAAATCACCTGATCTTTAAGATTCAGACAACCGTTGAGCATGCCATGCGCGAATACTGGTATAAAAATGGCTTTATCGAGATCCATTCACCCAAGCTGATGGGCTCGGCCAGCGAGTCCGGGGCTGAGTTGTTCAGCCTTCCATATTTCGACACCACGGCCTACCTGGCGCAGTCGCCGCAGTTTTACAAGCAGATGGCCATGGCTGCCGGTTTTAACCGGGTCTTTGAAGTGGGACCGGTCTTTAGAGCCAATCCTTCTTTTACTTCGCGGCATGATACCGAATTTACCAGCATTGACGTGGAAATTTCCTGGATTGATTCCCACGAGGATGTGGCGCAATTTGAAGAGCAGTGGTTGCAGTATGTGCTTAAAGTGGTTAAAGAAAAACATGGCCAGGAGATTAAAGAAACTTTCGGGGTTGACGTGATCGTGCCGGAGCTGCCCTTCCCGCGGATGACCATGGAAGAGGCCTATCGCCTGCTGGACGAAAAGGGACATGAACTTCCCGAGGCAAAGGGCGATCTCGACCCGGAAGGGGAGCGCATCGTGGCGCGCCATGTGATGGAGAAGTACGGCCATGAATTCGTTTTTGTTACCGATTACCCCGTTTCGGTACGCCCTTTTTACCATATGCGCCACGAGGACCGGCCGCATCTAACAAAAAGTTACGATTTATTGTGGAAAGGGCTGGAGATTACCACCGGGGCACAGCGTGAGCATCGCTACGAGATACTGGCCAGGCAGGCGCAAGAGAAGGGCCTTTCGCTGGAGAGCATCGACTTCTACCTTAACTTTTTCAAATATGGCTGCCCGCCGCACGGCGGTTTCGGCTTCGGCCTGACGCGGATGCTCATGGTTCTGCTGAATGTGGCCAATGTGCGCGAAGTAACCTATCTTTACCGCGGACCCAACCGGCTAACCCCCTAGCGGCATGGCGGCCAATTTATTGCGGCATTAAGAGAGCAGCCTCCCTTCCCGGGAGGTTTATTTTTTAAGGGTTCCCTGGATAAAGAGAAAAAACTGGGGAACTTTTTTTTATGCAGGAAACAGGCACACTTGTATGTAAATATTAAATATTCGATCGGATCAAAGGGATTGTGAAATTTTTATTTTGATTCATGCAAAAGATGCGGCAGGGAGGAATATTGATGCAAATCAGTCCGCACATTGTGGGCCGGAAATTGCAAAGGTTTTGCACTGAAGTTACCTGGCGCCAGATCACTAATTACGCCGCCGCCGTGGGCGATCTTAACCCTTTCTACCTGGACGATACCAGGGAGGAAGGACTGGTGGCTCCGCCCACCCTGGCCGCGGCGCTGACCTGGCCCATTATACAGAACCTTTCTGACTATGTTGATCTCGGTTATTCCCCGGAAATTTTGATGCGGATGGTGCATTACTCGGAGCAGCTATTTTTGCACCGCCCCCTGCGGCCGGGAGATCGGCTTACGGTGGAAGGCGAGGTGGCGGCGGTGCTCCCTTCGAGGAAGGGAACCCATGTTGTTTTTAAGTTCCCCGCCGTGGACGCCAAAGGCGTGCCGGTTTTCACCGAATACATCGGAGGGATGCTGCGCTCCGTGACCTGCACCGGCGAAGGGATTGGCGCGGAGAATCTTCCCGCCGTGCCCCGGGCTGTCTCGGAGCGGGTGCTGTGGGAGGTGCCGCAGGAAATATCCCGTGAAGCGCCCTACCTTTACGACGGGTGCGCCGGTGTGGCTTTCCCCATCCATACATCACCGGCCTTTGCCCGCAGCGTCGGCCTGCCCGACATCATCTACCATGGTGTGGCCACCCTGGCCCAGGCCGTGCGGGAGCTGGTGAACCGAGAAGCCGGGGCCGATCCCACCGCTGTAAAGAGGCTATCCTGCCGCTTTAGGGGCATGGTGATCCCCGGAAGCACGATTCGCATACAGTTGATCCAGCGGGATAGGCAGGCCTGCGAAAAGGCCCTGTTTTTCCGCGTCCTCAATGAAGAGGGCCGCGAGGCGGTCAGCGAGGGTTGCATGGTTTTAGCGGGATGAGTTTTGGGGACAGGAGGGATGGACGCAGGGGCGGTTGAGGGAGCAGGTTTGGGACAGGGTAGTTGAGCCAAAAAATACTTGCAGGAGGGAGCGCCGTGAGCGACACCAGTTGGAAGCTGCCTTTATTGAATTCGTATATCGAGAAGTGGGCCAGGGAGAACCCGGATAAGCCGGCCCTGATTCAGCATGAAGACGGGAAAAAGATTAGCTATAAAAAATTTAAGTCGCTGGTGGACTTTTTTGCCCTGCGCCTGCTGGATATGGGCATCGGCAAGGGGGACCGGGTGGCCACAATGCTGGTCCTGGTGCCCGAGCATGTTATTCTGATGTATGCCTGCTTTAAAATCGGGGCGATCGTTGCCCCCCTGGACGTGCGCTTAAAAGAAGCCGAGGTGGTGCGGGACCTGAACAAGATTAAGCCCAAGGCCTTCTTCTTCCTGGGCAACACTCCGGTGCGCGATTTTCGTGAAGTGGGACGGGCGGTAAAGGAAAACTGCAGCTACGTGCACCACCTGGTTCAATTTACCCCCAATCCGCAGCCCGGCGAGCTGCTGGAGGGAGCCATCGCCATCACCGATCTGATGGCCAAGGGCAAGCTGTTAAGCTTAAAGTTAAAAAACATCTTTACCCGCAGGCTGGAAAAAGCGAGCGCCGGGGTTGATACCCGCACTCCGGCCCTGATCATTTTCACCACCGGAACTACCGGCGAGCCCAAGCCGGCGGTGATGTGCCACGAAAATATTATTATTCAGAATGAAGTCCTGCACCGGGGGGTCGGGCTGGAGGGGGACCGCATGGTTATGCTGGTCAACCTGCCGCCCAGCCATGTCGGCTGCGTTACCGAGCAGCTTATGACCACTCTCTACCTGGGTGGAACGGCGGTGCTGCTGCGGATCTTTGATCCGAAGCTGACCCTGGAAGCCATTGAAAAGCACAAGGTCACCATCTTTGGCCAGATCCCGACCCAGTTCCGCCTCGAGTGGGCCCTGGAGGAATATGGCGATTATGATCTAAGCAGCCTGGAATACGCCATCTACGGCGGCTCCGCCGTGGATAAGGCTTTCCTGGAGCAGCTCTCCAAAATGGCTCCAAACTTCGGCACCGGGATGGGCATGACCGAGACAGCCGGTTTTTACACCTTTACACCGCGCGGCATCTCCGTGGAAGAGATGGCCGGCCAGGTAGGGATGGCCTTTGACGAGCTGGCGCCGGTCACCATTCGCAAGCCCATGCGTGAAGACGGCAGCGCCGGGGAAGAGGTGCCCGACGGTGAGATCGGAGAAATCTGTGTCAGCGGCCCCATTGTGTTCCAGGGCTATTATGATCTGCCCGCGGAAACGGCCAGGGCCATCTCCACGGACGGCTACCTCTATACCGGCGACCTCGGTTATTTTAAGGATATGGGCAGCTACAGGGCCCTTTACCTGGCCGGGCGCCAGAAGTTTGTGATCAAGCAGAAGGGTTACCAGGTTTTCCCAGACGAGGTCCAGGATTTCATCGCCTCCCACCCCAAGGTAGATCTGGTGGATGTGGTGGGAGTTAAGCACAATATCTTTGACGAAGGAATTTTTGCCTTTGTCCGTCCCCGGAAAGGTGAACAGCTTACACCGGAAGAAATTATGGAGCATTGCCAGGGCATCGCCGCGTATAAGCGGCCGCAGCACGTGGAAATCTGGCCGGCGGATAAAGAATTTCCCCTGACCCGCGTGGCCAAAGTTGATAAAAACGTGCTGAAAACTGTGGCCGAAGAGATCGTGGCCGAACTGCGCCGCCAGGGCAAGTGGGATGCCGGACCGATACAGAGTACCTAGCCATTCAAGGACAGTGTTTTTAAAAATTGGGGAGAAGCGGCGGACCCGGCTCCGCCGCTTCTGCGTGCCGGGTGAAATATGGTAAAATAGAAGACAGCAGGCAGTATGGCGCGGGAGGTGGTTCAGAAATGCTCATCGGCATCGATGTGGGGGGCACCTCCACCGACGGAGTGCTGCTGCACCGGGGCAAGCTGGTGCAGAGCGTTAAAAAAGAGTCCCGGCAGGAGGACCTAGCACAGACGATCGTGGCTG
Source organism: Bacillota bacterium (assembly GCA_029782095.1). Classification (GTDB taxonomy): domain Bacteria; phylum Bacillota; class Dethiobacteria; order DTU022; family DTU022; genus JAKPEE01. Next base: position 5,450 of record JAKOVL010000039.1, read on the forward strand.
TGCTGGACAGCCTGCTGGAGGGCCGCGATGCCGGTGCTGTGCGGCGACTGGTGATCAGCACCACCCTGGTGACCAATCTCCTGGCCACGCAAAGGGGGGCCAGGACCGCGCTGATCCTTGTTCCCGGCCGGGGCCTGCCCTTTGATTTTTACCGCATTGCCCCGGACACCTATTTTCTCAAAGGAAATATCGACTTCAGGGGCAAGGTTACCGAGCCCGTGGAAGAAGCTGAAATAGAAAGGACTGTGGCCGAGATCAAGGCCAAGGGGATCGGGCGCATCGCCGTGGCCGCCAAGTTTTCCAACCGCAACCGCGCCGTGGAGCAGGAGATAGCCCGCGCAATCAAACGCCTCTTTCCCGCGGCCAGGGTGGTGCTGGGCAGCGAAACGGCCAACCGCTTGAATTTTCTCCGCCGCGCGGTGACAGCTTATTACAGCGCCGTGGCCGCGCCGGAATGGAACGAATTTGCCGATCGCATCGAAGAGGCCCTTCACCGGCGCGGCCTTAAGGCTCCCGTTGACATACTCAAAGCCGACGGGGGCACCATGCCCCTGGCCCTCTCCAGGGAGTACCCGGTGGAGACGGTCTTTTCGGGGCCGGCGGCCAGCGCCATGGGCGCCGTGGCCTTAAGCCGCCGCAAAGAGAATGCGGTGGTCATCGATATCGGCGGGACCACTACGGATATCGCTCTTTTAATTGACGGCGAGCCGCTGCACGCCTCCAGGGGTGCTTCAATTAACGGCCGCTTTACCCATATCAATGCGCTGGCCGTGCGCTCGCTGGCCTTAGGAGGCGATAGCGCCGTCAGAGGCGAAGGCGGCCGGGTAGAGATTACCACGGCAAGATTTGGGCCGGCGGCCTGCTTTGGCGGGCCGGTGGCCACGGTAAGCGACGCCTTTGTTTGCCACCGCGGCCTGAGGCTGGGAGAGGCGGAGCGGGCCAGGGAAAAAATCGCCGCGGCGGCCGCCGGGGCGGGTCTGGAACCGGGCCCCTTTGCTGCCGCCATAGTCGAGCAGGCCCTGGAGCGGCTCGGTGCCCTGATCCAGGGCATGTTTCGGGAATGGGAAAACGAGCCCGCCTATAAAGTGTGGGAGATTGTGCACCGGCGCCGCTTCAGGCTGGACCGGCTCTACGGTATCGGCGGAGCGGCAGAGCTGATCGTGCCGCTGCTGGCGGAGAAGCTGGGAGTGCCTTATTTGGTGCACCGCCTTGCTCCCGTGGCCAACGCCCTGGGCGCCGCGGTGGCGCGGCCGACCCTGGCTGTATCCCTTTACGCCGATACGCAGCAGAAGCGTTACCTCGTTGACCGGGAAGGAATAGAAGGAAGCATCGACAACCCGGAGGGCTTCCGGCTGGAGGAGGCCCAGAAAACGGCAGCACAATGCCTGGCCCGGCTTGCTGCCGCCCGGGGGGCTGCGCAATACCTGGATGACACGCGCGTCGTTCTGGCGGAGCAGTTCAACATGATCCGCGGCTTTAGCCGGGTCGGCAAAATTTTCAGGGTTGATGTGCAGATCGCCCCCGGGCTGATTGCTGAGTTTGAGGGGGTGGCGGATTGAAACCGACCGGCCTGCTCTTTTTCCCTGCCTTTGACTGGGCCATCTCTCCATCTCACCCGGAGCGCGAAGAGAGGTTGCTCTACACCCGCGATCAGATCTTTGAAGAGGGGATCATGGATCTGCCGCAGGTGCGCGAATACCAGCCCCGCCTGGCGGAGCCGCGGGATATCGCCCGCGTCCACTTTTGCGTCCCCTCCATCAGCGATATTGCCAGCGAGGCCCATCTTGTGGCCGCCGGAGGGGCGCTGGTTATGGCCGACGCCTTTGCCGCCGGCGAGATCAAAAACGGTTTTGCCATCATCCGCCCGCCGGGGCACCACGCCATGACTGTGGCCCACGGCAACCGCGGCTTTTGCAATATCAACAACGAAGCGATTATGATTGAATACCTGCGCCGCAAATATGGCTTCCGCCGGATCGCCATTGTTGATACGGATGTGCACCATGGAGACGGCACGCAGGAGATCTATTACCACGATCCCGATGTGCTCTTTATTTCTTTTCACCAGGACGGGCGGACCCTTTACCCGGGAAGCGGCTTCGTCGAAGAGCTGGGCGCTCCGCCGGCCGTGGGCACGACCATCAATATTCCCCTGGCTCCCTATACCACCGACGAGGGCATCCTTTATGTGCTGGATCGCCTCATCCTGCCCTTGCTGGAGGAGTTTAAGCCGGAGCTGGTGGTTAACTCGGCCGGCCAGGACAACCACTACAGCGACCCCCTGGCCAATATGTGCTTTACCGCCACCGGCTATGCCGAGCTAAACCGAAGGCTGGCCCCGGATCTGGCTGTCCTCGAGGGCGGCTACTCTGTGGAGACCGCCCTGCCGTACATCAACCTGGCGCTGATTATGGCCATGGCTGGAATAGATTACAGCAACATGCGCGAACCGGACTATGATCCCGGCGCTTTTAAAGAAGATCCCGGCAACCTGGCGCGGCTGGAGCGGATCGCAAATCTGCAGCTGGAAAACTTCCGGCGGCGCGAAGATGAGCGGGCCGCTGCCATTAAGAACGGCCCTCCCTTTTACAGCACCACCCGGCAGATATATTATGACACGGACCATATCCGGGAAAGCCAGCAGATCAAGCAGCGCCTCTGTCCCCACTGCTGCTCCTACCGGGTCATCTCTTCGGCGGCAGTGCACGGCCATGGCCAGAGAAGCCGCGTCCTTTGCTTCAGTATACCCCTCTACTGCTGCTCCGCCTGTCGGGAAGAAGCCCGCGACG
>JAKOVL010000049.1 GCA_029782095.1 Bacillota bacterium
AACCATCGATAAAGGGCGAATCGGCCGCTACCTTGACGGCGGTGCTATTAAAGTGGCCAACAAGGTCGGCACTGTTACTGGCATTGTAGGAGATATGGCCCTGATTTACCTGCCGGCCCGTCCCCCCCTGGCCCTGACTGTAGCAGTAAAAAATCCGCCTGACCAGGAAGAGGCGGCCCGCCTAATCGGGCGCCTGGCCAGGATTGCGGTAGAGTACTTTACTTAGGCAGGAGACTCCCGGCAGCCTGCGCTAACCTGGGTGGGGAGAGGGGAAAGGGAGCCTGACAACCTGGCATTGGCCGAGAAAAGTTTCGCCCCCCTCCCCGACCCTCCCCCACAAGGGGGGAGGGGATTATGGCACAAGCTCTCACCGCTCAAAGCGCAAGGTGATAATTTCCCAGGGGCGGGCAGTAAGGCGCACCGCGTCCCGCTCCACCTGAAGAGGCCGCTCCACCTGATTTTCCAACAGGTCGCAAGCGGCAACCCTCTCAAAAACAAATCCCGGAATAATAACCGCTTCCCGGGTTTCATCACTGCAGTTATAGAACCGGGTTATCAGCGCGCCGCCTGCCTCGCTCTGCTTGACACAGCTTAAAACCAGTTCCCGCGGCTCCAGGGTAAACATGGCTTTAGCGTCGCCGAGAGGACCGTTTTTCCTGCCGGTGGCCTGTCCGAGCAGCGGTGCAGTCAACTGCCCCGCCAGCTCATTGATTCCCGCCTCCTGCCAGTTCCCCCGGTGAGGCACTAAAGTATAATTAAAAGTATATTCTCCCTGGCACTGGCCTTCCGGTGTTTCCACGGCTGGTCCGGCATGGTTGGGCCGGTTAACGAGGTCATCCCGGGACAACCATCCCACGCAGCGCAGCAGGGTCAGGGCGATCTCTGTATCGGCTCCTTCCTTGCCGGGGAGGACCTCGTATTCCGGCAGCCCGTGATTAATTAGCGCCAGGCCATAATCCCCGTTGTCAATGCTGACAAAAGATTTCTGGGGTGCCAGCCCGGTGGGCCTCTCCGCCCAGCCGCTGTAATCCCCGGGAGCAGGCTGGGCCGGCCGGCGCACCACCTGAAAATGGCCGTCCACCCAGGCATGATCGGTAATGAAAGGAGCGCTGAAATGAACCCGCAGCCGGTGATCCAGGGCCCGGTTGTCCACGCTGGTACGGATATGCACGCCCCGGCAGCCCGCAATGAGGCTGATCGTGGTAACAATGCGGCAGGGCACCTTCTTCCTGGATCGCCCGGAACGATCCCGGTTCAGGGAAGCGGGCAGGCGGTAGACCCGGGTCAGCCGGGCGGTTGCCCGCACCGGGCCCCGCTCCAGTATTTCCACTTTAACCCGGCGCAATCCGCAATAGGCCGGGGTTTCAATGAGAACATCTTTTTCAGGGGCGTCAAAAGTATAGAGATCGCCCCGGTCGGCGCCGTCCACCAGGCGATGCTGCTTTTCCAAAAGAACCCCGGTCTCTTTATCCAGCAGGTCGAAGGTACCATCCGGGCGGAAAGTCAGCCTGTAATAGCAATTTTCCAGCCCCCGGGGCGATATGCTCAGCTCCGGGTCAACCGGTTCCGCGGCAGTGCTGACCGGTTCAAAGCAGCGCCAGCCGCAGCCGGGTACAGGGGGAGCGACAAAAAAGCCCCGCTCGCCGCCCTGGCGGGCCACCACGTGAATGCGTTTAAGCCTTTTATCTTTCAATAATTCCAGGGCCCTCTGCTTCAACTGGTCCAGATCCACATCACCCACCGGATTCTCGCCTAAAATAAAATCTACCTTAAGTACTCCGTCTTCCGGGCCGGACAGCTTTACCCCGTTAAGATAAAGACCCTGGAATTCCCTTCCGCTGACCCAGCCCAGGGCGGCCCGGGCCTGCAGCGGCGTCAGCGTTATGGAAAAATATTCGCTGCTGCCGCCTCCGGCAGCCTGCCAGGGATAGGCTCGCCCCTCCCGGTCTACCACGGCCTTAACCTGGCGTTCTCCCAAATCCGGCAGCATCACTTCCACCAGGCCGCCGGCCGGGCGGGGATGCGGATTGAAGACAATCAAACCTGTCTCCGCCTGGAACCACGAAGTATCAATCTGTTGAGAGAGGAAGTTGGTGCTCTCCTCCTGCACCAGTGCAGCAAGCTGCTCCGCCTGATCATAACGGATCTCGATTTCGCGGTGCACCTGGTCGTTGCTGCAGCCGCAGATACTGTCATGGGGATGATTGAGCAGCAGCAGGCGCCAGCTTTCCGCCAGGAAACCGGCGGGATAAGGGGCGCCGTGCAGCCAGGCCCAGGCCGATAACGGCTCCGCATATTTCTCCAGAAGCGTCTCCACGTTAAAATTACGCTGCTTTTGATGTATTCGCGAAGAGGCGCAGCTGACCAGAAGAGGCGCCCGCTCGCTGGAGCGAAGTTCACCGGTGATGGAGGGGGCTTCCTGGTCGGCCTTTCCCACCGCGGCGATAAATGCGGGCAGGCTGGACATCTCCAGTTCCATGTTGCTCAGCCGCCCCGCTTCCTCCAAAATTTGGGGCAGGTGCGGCTGGGGCATGAGGTGATCGGAGCCATTCATCAACAAAATGGCCTCGGAAGATAGAAAATCACGCTGCGCCTCCACCATCTGCTCCAGCCGCTGCGACAGCTCCGGCGCGCTTAGCGGCAAGTTGGCGGCATTGCCGTAAGAATCGGCCAGGTAGATACAGGTAACCCCGGTGCCGTCCGGTGCTACCCAGCGGAAGCGGTCGCTTGGGCAATCTCCCCCCACGCCGCGCCACAGCACCGCCGTGTCGATGCCGCAGCCCTGCAACAGCTGGGGCAGCTGGGCGATATGGCCAAACTGGTCGGGCACGTAGCCCACCATCATCGCCCCGCCAAAGCGGGCGCAGATGCTGATGCCCCGCGCCAGGTTGCGCAGCAGCGACTCACCGCTGACTAAAAATTCGTCGGGCAAAACATACCACGGCCCAATGAGCAGCCTTCCTGCGCGCACCAGCTCCTCCAGGCGCCGCCGCTCTTCCGGCCTAATTTGCAAGTAATCTTCCAGGATGACTGCCTGGCCGTCCAGGGTAAAATGGCGGAAAGCGGGATCCTTTTCCAGGATATCCAGCAGCTGATCCACCAGTCGCACCAGTTTAAAACGGAACTGCTGGAAGGTAAGATACCATTCACGGTCCCAGTGGGTGTGAGGAACGATAAAACCGCGCATCATGACCCCTCCCTTTGTTTTAACTCACCAACCCCTACTCTTAAGGAATGGAAAGAACGGCTTACAAACCCGGCAAGGCTTCAGAGGCGCCAGACCTGTCCAAATACCTGATTTGCACCGGGCAGGCGCTGACACAGAGTCCACAGCCCAAGCATTTATCTTCAGCAAGGGCAGGCCGGTTTCCTTCTAAATAGACGGCGGAAAAGATACATCTTTTAACACATTTCTGACAAGCCAGACAGCGATCAGGACTGCTTACCTTTACGATTAACCCTGAACCCCGCACCATCGGTATGCCGTATTTCAGGTAGAGATCCAGGGGCACGCAGCCGCCGGCGGTACAGTTGCAGAGAACATAGCCCTTGCCGCCGGTGGGCCTTGAAACGGTCATAATCTGGTGAACCATGCCAAAGGCTTCGCATTCTTTCAGTTTCTGCAGTACTTCCGCCGGGGGGAGAGTGTCGGCGCGGTAGCCGTCCCGGGTGAGATCTTCCATCCCCTCCACGTAAACAAAGCCCATGCAAGTATCCCGGGGTATGCTTAAATCCGCCTGCAGCAGGGTTTTACAGGAGCAAGGCTGCAGCCGGGCCACCCCAGCGCGCTGCACTAGCGTCACAATATCGCGGTAAGGCATAATCACCGGCCGGCCGGCCAGGGAATCCTGGCAGGGGACAACGAGGCCGGTAAAGTAGAGGCAAAACCAGGAAAAAATTTTTTTAAGGGGCGGCCCTATAACTTTGCGCCGCGTAGCCCGACCCCAGGCCAGAAAAAATTCCAGGGAGCGCACTTCCAGGAACACGCCGAAATAGCCGCCCAGCAGCGAATCGATCTCGTAAAGCAGGCTTTTTGTGCGGCGGCGCTGTTTCAGCAGGGCAATAATTTCCCTTGCTGCGGCGGCGGTGTCATCGACGGCGGGGGGAGGGTTTGCACCGCGGCGGCGCAGCTCCCGGCGGTAGCGTTTCAGCCAGTATGCGGATGAGTTGATTAGCCAGAGGCGGTTTAAGGAAGCCAATTCCGGTTGTTTTTCGAGGAAGCTTTCAATGTACGGGTCGCGGCAAGACCGAAGCACAGCAAAGTTGTGCAGCGCGCTTAGCAACCGGGCGGTATTTATGCTTCTAAACCGCACCCTGCGATGAAAACGAAGGCGGTGTTTTAGCTCCCAGGCCAGGGCCACGAAACTGAAAAAAATACAGATCAGGAAAAAGATAAAAGTATAGAGAAGATGGCCTTTTTGCTTCACCCCTGTTTTCATGGCCCCACCTGGTACTGAGCCCCTTCCCTGGCCACAGCGACTTCCGGAAAAATCACCCGGGCCTGCTCCAGCGACCGCTCACGCTCCCGCTCCGGGTGAAGGTGGGTTAACAACAGCCGCTTAACCCCCGCCGCAGCCGCTATTTGCGCCGCCTGGGCAGAAGAAAGATGATTGGGCGGATTTTGGGCCATATCTTCGTTTTGATAGTTGGCTTCGCAGAGAAACAGATCCGCTCCCCGGGCCAGGTCGGCCAGCTCCGGGTAATATTCCGTATCGGCGGAGTAAACCAGGACGGCGTCCCGGCTTTCCAGCCGCATGGCCAGGCAGGGCAGGGCATGCACCGTTTCCTGGAAGGTTATATTGAAGGGACCCAGCTGCAGAGAGCGGCCGGCCTGCAGCGGCTCCACCTGGTAAGCGTTCTTATACGGCAGGCGCCTGTATTCGGCGGCCGGCTCCGGCGGCGCATACAGCGGCAGCGGCGCGCTGCGCTCTCCCCTGGACAGGGCCGCCTCCAGGCCGTAGCGCATAACCATCAGGTCGGAAACATGATCGCTGTGCAGATGTGAAATGAGCACCCCATCAAGCTTTACCAGGGGCAGGTGCTGCTGCAGGCGGCTTAAAACGCCGTTGCCGCAGTCGATTAAAAGGCGGTAGCCGCTCTCTTCCAGCAGGTAGCCCGAGCAGGCGCCTCCCGCCGGAGGGTAAGGTCCGTAACAGCCGAGCACAGTTAGTTGCATCAGAAAACCTCCTTGCTAATTAAAGTTGCCAACAGCCGGCAGCATTGTCACCGCCGCTTGGCGGCAGGCCCAAATCCTGCCAGGCTGGTATCACTCCGGGTGCCTGCACCCTCTTGCTTCAACCTCTTCCTCCTACCTTCTCCAGGGCGTATTCGATGCGCTCCATAACCGGCGGATGGGTGTAGAGGGCAAATTTGATCAGCGGATGCGGCCGCGCCACGGCAAGATTTACTTCAGCCAGGCGCTGCTGCATGGAGATAAAGGTTTCCGCATCGCCGGTCAGGGCCAGGGCTTCCCGGTCGGCCTGGCGCTCGAATGCACGGGTAATATAATTTTCCGCCGGTGCGAAGCCCAGATTCAGCACGGTGAGAAAAAGAAAGGCCAGGGGCACGACCCGGAAGCCGGGGGGTTCACCCATCCACCCCAGCAACAAAAAGAGCAGGCCCAAAGCAGCAAAGCCGCCGGCGGTGCCGAGAATAATGCCTTTAAGGATATGGCCATGCCGCCAGTGCCCCATTTCGTGGGCAACCACGCTGAGGACCTCTTCCCGGCTAAACTGGTTTAACAGGGTGTCAAACAAAACGATCCGCTTCGTTCCGCCCAGGCCGGTGAAATAGGCGTTGGCTTTCGTGGTGCGGCGGCTGGCGTCCGCCACCAGCACCTGATCCACTGCAATCCCGGCTTCAGCAGCCATGTCGACAATGGCGCTGTTCAGCTCCCGATCTTCCAGGGGAGAAAAGCGGTAAAAGAGCGGATCAATGACCACCGGATAGATATATGCGGCCAGCACAATCAAGAAGGTGAGAATCAAGCCCGCCGGCAGCCACCAGCGCCCCGTAAAGCGCAGCATTAAAAAATAGAGCCCGGCCAGGGAGGCGGTGGTCAACAGCAGGCTGATGAGCCCTGACTTGGCATAGTCCAGCAGCCAGCCTGCGGCGGAATAGCTGGAGAGAGCAAAGCGGTGCTCAATGACAAAGCCGCGGTAATAGGCCAGGGGCAGGTTTAGCAGCTGCAGCAGCAGTAAAAATAAAAGCACATACCCGGCGGAGGCGGGGACGGAAAGCCGCAGGCCGGGCGCAAAATGGCGCCACGCTGCCAGGGCGGCAGCAGTTAACAGGAGCATATTCATGGCCTGGCGGACCAGGTAAACAGTGAGGCTGACTCGCTGGTACTGCGCCGCCCTGCTCAAGAAAGGCTCGCTGAAAAATCGCAGGGTTAAGGGATCGCTGGCCACAGGGGCACGCAGCCCTGCCAGGACCGCTCCCCAAACCAGCAGCGCCGCCGCACCTACCACCGCCCACAGCACATATACCTGCACAGCCACTCTACTCCCTGCAATGTTTGGCATGGCTCACCGCACTTTGAACTCATCGTTCCAGGATAATCAGAATCCCGGCTACCAGGGCCAACATGGACAGAATAAAGCCCTGGTTGGGAATACGGATCGTCAAGTATGGCAGCAGCCCCTGGGCGATCAGCCAGATTCCCAGAAGCACACGTCCCAATCCTTTCAATTTCAAAGGACACGCCCCTTTCCTTATGTACGCATATTTTGCCCTGGTTTATACGGTGAAATATAGTATACCGGCTAAAATATTCGCCGCTTTAGCAAATAAAACCTTTCAAACCAATCACTAAAGTAAGCTGGAAACAGGAGGGGCGGGAAAGCAAGCGTTAGGCGATCTAATGGATTCAGAACTCATAAGCCAGGAGAATGAAGATAAGATTTATTGCATGGGACAAAAATTCCCCCCCTCGTGGGGGAGGGTCGGGGTGGGGGGGCGTAACTTTTTACGGCCAAAGCCAGGCTGTAAACTTCCTTTCCCCCTCTCCCTAACCCTCTCCCGCCAGGGGAGAGGGAACTGCCGGATTCCGGCACCGGCTGGAAAAGTGTATATTTAAACTTGGCAGACAATAAATATAAATTAAAGATAATGTTTAAAATCTTATTGTTTAAAATTGCATTTTTGTGTATAATGAAAGAAATATAAGTCAAGGAGAACAATTATGCGGCAAACGCTAAAATGGCTCATTCCTACGATTATTGCACCGGAAAATCCCCCCGGGGAAGAGGAGCTTCTTCACTTATGCGATGAAATTGAGGCCTATCTCAATTGCAACAAGAATTTTAAGCTAATTTATACCCTGTGCCTGGGGATAGTGAATTTCCTGCCCCTATTTACCAAGGGCAGAACGCTGCGGCTGTTAAGGCTGGAAGCGCGGCAGGATTTTCTGAATAGAATCTTGCGCAGCCGCTTCAGCCTGGTCAGGGGCATGTCAATCCTGGTCGGTCTGCCCATTAAAATGTTCTATTATAACCAGGAAGCGGAGCAGGTCAGGCTGGGCTTTGACGCCAGGGCGTTGAAGGAAGAAGCAGGCTTGAGACTGGTCAGCAGAAGCAGGGCTCAGGTGTCATAACTGGTTGCCCCGTTTGAGGTGAAAAAATGGCTGCACAGGAATTTAAGGCTTTACTCCCTGAAATGGAAACGGATGTCGTGGTGATCGGCTCCGGAGCCGGAGGAGCGGTGGTGGCCAAAGAGCTGGCCGAAATAGGCTACCGCGTTGTCATCATTGAGGAAGGACGCTATTTTACCCGGGATGATTTCAATCTGAACCCGGTTCAATCAACAATGCAAATGTACCGCCAGGCGGGGCAAACTTTTGCCCTGGGCACACCATTGATGCTGCTGCCCCTGGGCTGCACGGTGGGCGGCACCACCACCATTAATTCCGGCACCTGCCTGCGCATGCCCCACCGGGTCTTGAAGCGGTGGCAGATAGGCCTGGGCCTGGAGAGCATCCGGGAAGATGAAATGGAGCTGCTCTACAAGGCGGTGGAAGAGTACCTCTTTGTCAAAAAGGCAGACCCGGAAACAGCAGGTCCGAACGCGCGCCTCTTCCTGGAAGCAGCAGATAAAATGGGCCTTTCCGGCGGCTGGCTGCCACGCAATGCCAAGGACTGCGACGGCTTCGGCACCTGCGCCTTCGGCTGCCCCTCCGGGGCCAAGCAAAGCATGGATGTATCCTTTATCCCTGATGCCCTCGCCGCCGGGGCGACCCTTTTAAGCCGCTGCAGCGCAGAAAGAATTATCACCGAACAGGGCCGCGCCGCCGGGGTTGCAGCAACACCGCTTGACCGGAGCCAGGGCGCCCCTGCTTCCATTATCGTGCGGGCAAAAATCGTGGTCCTGGCCGCCGGCAGCATATACAGTCCCTACCTGCTGCTGAAGCAAAACCTGTGCAACTCTTCCGGACAGGTGGGAAAAAACTTGCATATCCACCCCTGCGCCTCCACCATAGCCGAGCTGGAACAGCGCCTCGGCAACCCCAGGGGCATCCCCCAGAGCAGCTATGTTGATGAATTTAAAGATGACGGGATTATGCTGGAAGGAGGCACCATGCCGCCGGCCGTCCACGCCATGGGCATCCCTTATTCCGGCCGCAGACACCGCGACCACATGAACCGCTACCCATACTCCGGCATATTCGGAGCCATGATCTCGGAAACCGATTCCTCAGGCAGCGTCTCTGTATCTAACCTGCCCGGCTTTAAGGGCAGTCCGCTGATCCGCTACCAGCTTAAAGGGGCGGACGTGGAGAAGGTCAAATTTTCTGTTTTACTGATGGCGCAAATCTGGTTTAAAGCCGGCGCTAAAAAAGTGTTCACGCCCATTGCCCCCTTTGCCGAAATTACCAGCCCGCGCCAGCTGCTCAAGCTGGAGCGGGCCAAAATCAAAGCTTCCGATCTCGATTATTTAACCGCTTACCACCCCATGGGCACCTGCCGCATGGGCTCGGATCCGGCTTATTCTGTTGTGAAAGATACCTTTGAAACATGGGATTTAGAGGATCTTTACATTGTTGACGGCAGTGTCATCCCCACCTCTCTGGGGGTCAACCCGCAGCTGACGATCATGGCCCTGGCCATGCGGGCAGCGGGCATCATCGACGAAAAGTTGCAATCTTAGCTGCCTCCCTCTGGCGGGCGGTTGGGGTGGATGGCTCTTGGATAACTAAGTTGAAAGGACAGATCGCTATGAAAAAGATCATTGCGGCCTTATTATTAATTGCAGCCACCTGGTTTTTAATGCTGCCCCTGGGCAGCTTTGTCCTGGATCCGGTGCTGCTGCTCCTCATCGGCATAATCATCGTTTTTGTCTCAACACGGCTGCTGGCCGGCTTTGTCAATGCGCGCATACTGGTACCGGTGCTGGCGGCGCTGACCATCGCCATTTTTTACGCAGGCAGCCTATCCCTTTATTTTAACCTGCCCCAGGCCGACTGGCTGCACCGGTTAGCAGCCCTGTTCCCCCTGATCCGGGAATCGCCTTCGGGCTTTAACTTTATGCTCAGCTCGGGACTTTTAAATTTCCCGTACCTGGCTCCAGAGGAAGCACCCTTTACTGTGCACCTCTTTGCCGGCTTCTTCTTTGCCACTTACCCGCTGTGGCTCTGCCTCGGCCTCCGCTTGGGCTTCAGGCTGATGCCGCAGGTGACACCTCCACGCAATGCGCATCTTAAGGGAAACTGAACAAGAGTTGGATGTTACTCTGAATAATGCTTTTGATGATAAGCAGGTTGGATCGCACCGGGGATATGTTACGAGGGGGAATTTTCAAAGTAGGGTAGAATCTTATATACAACCTGAAAAACTATCAACAATAGCCCAAAGGAGATGGCCATGAAGAAACCGGAAATCCAGGCCCTGCCGCTCATAAACCAGATCTGCTACGCCACCGGCAGCCTGGCCTTTACCCTGCTGGAGAGGTTGATTATCCTTTATGCTGTCTTTTATTTTATTCCACCCAAAGAGTTGGGTGTACATAATCTCGTTTCCGAACGCACCTATTTCGGCTTTATTACCGTTACCGGGGCAGCCCTGCTGCTGGGCCGCATTTTTGACGGCCTGGCCGACCCGCTTATCGCCTCCTGGAGCGACAACAGCCGCTCCCGCATCGGGCGGCGCAAAGTGTTCCTGCTCTACAGCGGCCTGCCCCTGGCCCTGACGACCTTTCTTATTTTCACGCCGCCGCAGCCGGCCCGGGAATCGCTTCTCAACGGCCTCTGGCTGACGCTGATGATGTGTCTCTTCTATATCGCCTTTACCGCCTATGTCAACCCTTTCCTGGCGCTAATGTCGGAGCTGGGCCATACCAGCGCCCTGCGCATTAATATCTCCACCTTCATGGCCCTGTTCGGCCTGCTGGGCATGGTCTGCATTACCGTACTTTTTCCGCAAATTACCACGGCCCTGGAAAACAGCGGGGTGGAGCTGCGCCGGGCCTACCAGATTGCTGTCGGCGCTTTCGCCCTGTTTTCCGGGATCATCCTTTACCTGGTTACCTTCTCCTTTGATGAGAGGAAACACTGCCTGCCCAGCAAACCGGCAGGTATGGGAGTCTTTCAATCGCTCGCCAAAACCTTTGCCGTGCGCCCTTTCCGCATCTTTCTTGCCGGCGAAATATTCCTGCAATTCGCCATGAATATCGTCACCCTGGGACTGATGTACTACGCCGTAGTCATTTTCAAACAGGAGCAGGGATTCATGACCGTGCTGGCCGGCATCACCATCGGGGTGGCCTTGCTCAGCTTCCCCCTGGTCAATATTGTGTCCAAAAAAATCGGCAAAAAGAAAGTGATCATGGGCGGGCTGTTGATCCTGGGGACGGCCACCGCCGTGATCTTCCCTTTAAGCTTCAACATGACCACCCCCGCCTACTATATCTCCCTGGTCATGATCGGCCTCTGCGGGCTGCCGCTGGCCATTCTCTCCATCCTGATCAATCCCACAATCGGCGACCTGGCCCGGGCCGAGTACGCCCGTACCGGGGAAAGCAGGGAGGCCATGTTTTTCGGAGCCCGGGCCATCCCCTTAAAAGCCACCATCGCCCTGGCCGGGGTGACCTTCACCTACCTGCTCTCCGCCTTCGGCAAAGACGTGGCCGAGCCTTTGGGCGTGCAGTTGACCATCCTGGTAGTCTCCCTCTCCAGCCTGGCCGGCTTCATCGCCTTTTCCCGCTATCCGGAAAAGCAGGTGCAGCAATGGCTGGATTCGCCTGACAAGGCTTGACCAAGTTGATTAATGAATTCCGGAATCACTTGCAGTATTGCCACTGCTGGAAGAATCTTACGGCACTGTGTAAATGATACATGAACTATCTTTAATCCCCTGAATTAAATAAAACTGAACAATAGATGCACCAAGTATGCCTTACCTATTTATTTTTTTTCCTTTACAACTGTCTTCGTTGGCGATAACGCGTATCCGACGAATCAGCGCCGTCATAATTACTCCCATAAGCGCCACCGCAAGGGCGAGCAAGATAACGACCGCCGTTAAGTTCGGTGCCCGTGCGGTAAACTGGAGCTTGTTGCTCCCGGTAGGAGATAGTTCCCAAATCAAAGTTCTTCCATCTTCTGTTATGCGAGTAGCATTATGCTCCAGGGGCTTTACCGGAAGAGTGACCGTAAAATTCAGATCTGGGGAAAAGAGAGCTATCGTCTTGCCTTGTGCTTCAAAAACATTCGTTAAATCGATATCTGCATTAAAATAATAAGTAGCAGTGAAAAAATTCTTTTCCACTTTAAATGGCTCTTGGCTCTCCAGGCCAAGAGCAGCGTTAAGTCCCGCAGAAGAAAATTCCTCCACAGAAACAAATTTTTTAACAGCCCTGAAACCGGTAATTTTTTCGTTCGTTAGATCGGCTATGGTAAATCCCTGTTCTTTCAGCAGTTCTTTTTTTTCTTCAAAAAAATAGCTTTCAATGCTTGGATCGTTGGTTAGCAGTTTTTTCACCGCCATCATGACAATTTCAGAATCAACACTGCCATTTTTATTTATGGTCAAATGAATATTAAACTTAGCACAGCCTGACAATAATAGCGGTGCTGCTGTAATCATAATCAAAAGCAAATAGATGCTCCGGAATCTAAACATCGGTCAGGTTCCCCTTTATTAACAAATTAAAGTATTCAAACCTGAAGCGACTTAAGGCTTTCATTAATAAAACGGGATAACGCTTCTAGACTGAGTGCAGTCGTTAATTCTGAAGATCCATAATAATAATTATCCGGAGAAACAAAAAATGGAGAACCGGGCCATGATCCTTTTTCATCCTGAGAATAAATAATATTCTCCACTGCTGCAAGCAATGGTTCATCGAAATACGAAAAATTCATAAATGTACATGCAGCTAGGGCAGTATGAAGTGGATTGCCATAAGACCCGTCCACTTGCTGTAAAGATTCTAACCGATCTATGATTATTTCTCGGCCGTCTTTTAACGAATGAGCGCCATTGAAATATGCTCTTGAAAAAAGGTAGTAAAGTGAATACTCACTAGAAAAATACATTGATTGCGCCATATCCCTGTTTTTTACAACATCTAGCAGAAAACAGCTTACAGCGGACGTTTCAACACCATCGCCAAGAAGTAAAAGTATATTACTATTAGTACCCCAACATACATCATTCCAATCAATATTCAACTGAATCACATCCTCACACATTTCATCACTGCCAATGATATCATGTAACCATGTCAGAAAGAGACCTTCCTCGCTTTTGTTTGAAGTAAAAATCTCACGCTTAATGTCCGTTTCACACAGGATATTGTTTTGTACCAAACAGAATAAGGAGACAGCTGTACAATCTAAATCTGGAGTAATGTTCAAAGGAATGGTCTCATAAACTTCCCCATTTTTAAAAACTGTTTCTTTTTTACACGAGTAAAAGCTCCAAACACCTGGAGGTATCATTTCCTCTTGAATAAAGTGCAGCCCTTTGTCTATAATTTCTTGGCTAACAGAGGTATTTGTAAAACTAATTGAATACAGTATAAATGAAGTAATATAAACGCTATTGGCAAAGAAACCATCGCCTTCGAAATGGGAATCTTCCGTGATCCATGTGGGAAATCCACCACGAGCAAGCTGGTTCTCCGCTAAAAATATTAATCCGTTTTCAATAGCCCTATTGATTTGCGCTGCTTCGAGCCGTTCTCCCCAATCTTCCCTTTGGCTGCACCCCGACACAATAAGCAATACAATTATTGATAAAATGATAATTTTAATCTTAATCAATTTTACAGGTTCATAACCTTTGCGATTGGCTTTTTTTTTTACCGCTTTTGGCTTTGGCCGATTTGGCCCTTTTGGTCAGATAATAAATCATGGTTGTTGAGATGACAGCCAGAAACAGGCTAAACCACTGTGCACCGGTCAGACCGAGCCATAATGCCGTTCCTTCCCGAAAAAATTCGGTGCTGAAACGGAGCACGCCGTAGAGTGAACCCAGCGCTACTAGGTTAAATCCGGGAAACGGCCTGATCGGCTCTATTATTTTAAGAAAAGCGAAAATCAGAAATGCACCAAACGAAGCATAAAGCTGAACCGGATGGCGGAAAAGGCTGTCCACGCGGGGGATAACCACGGCCCAGTAAACGCCGCTGACCTTGCCGTAGCAGCAGCCGCTGAGCAAGCAGCCGATGCGAACGATGGCGTAGCCCAAAATGAGGTATGGAGACATCAGGTCCGCCATTTGCCAATAATTCAGTTTCCGCCAGCGGCACCACAGCCACACAGCCAGGGCTCCACCCAGAAAGGCGCCATAATACGACAAGCCGGTCATGCTTAATAGAAATATTTTTTCGGGGTGAACGCTGAAATAATCCCAGGTAAGGGCCACATAGAGAAGCCTGGCCCCGATCAGACCGACGATCACGGTAAACAAGGCTCCTTCAAGAAACAGCCGGGGCTTTATATCTTCTTTCTTTGCTGCGAAGAGCGCCGCTGTTACCCCGATAATAATGGCCAGAAACATCATGGTGGAGTACCCATAAAAAGGATAATCTCCTAGTTTAAATAAAACGGGGCGCATTATACTTTCTCCTTTAACTCTTAAGCAATGTCTAAGTATTCTTTATTTTGCATTTAAATCCTTTTTTCTTCGATTGCAGCTTATCTTTAAAACCTTTACAGCTAAATTACTTCGAAAAGAAAGGGGCTGCCTGAGGGGCAGCCCCTGGCCTGCATTTCTTGTTATTCTATACCTTTTTCCTCCATCCAGGGCAAAACATGCTCGATGATGATTTTGCTTACTTTTTCCTCAAAGGGCAGTTCCGCTACAGATTCCATCAACTGATACATCTTCACCAGCTCAGGGAGAACCTTGACAGCTCCGGGTATGGTCAAAATTACTTCGCTCATGATCTCCGCATTGCTTAATTCACCCCAGTAATTTGCCGTCGGATTCTCTTTCACATCAGGAGCGGCATGATAATACCCGTGAAGGAAGGCCATGAAGCCACGGGCGCGGTTATCGGGCAGTTCCGGTGCAGTGTAGACTAGATCGATCCTGTCTTCGATAAGCAGCCTGACCCTCTCATCATTATCATCAGTTAGCACCTCGATAACATCCTCGGATTCGTTGAACACTGCTGACTCAGGCTGCAATTCGGTCAAGGCCAGAATCTCATTCTCTGAAAAATCCATGCTGACCTGGTCAAAGATGAAGAAGCCCGAGCCTGAGGTGAGGCGTATCTTTACCGTTTCTGCATCGCCGGCAAGATCGCTGAGATCAATGGGAATGAGATACTCCTGCAACAGGTCGCCCGGTCTAACCAGGCCCTGCAATACCCATTCAGTACCGTTCCAAAGCTCTACCCTCAGGGCTACAATATCGGTAAAGCTGATGAATTTCTCTTTGAACGGTTCCCGATTAAGAATTTCGTCAATCCACCATTGG
The DNA here is from genome assembly GCA_029782095.1 of Bacillota bacterium. Classification (GTDB taxonomy): domain Bacteria; phylum Bacillota; class Dethiobacteria; order DTU022; family DTU022; genus JAKPEE01. Next base: position 14,922 of record JAKOVL010000049.1, read on the forward strand.
TTATTTACTCCGTCTACGGTGTCCATAAACCAATCCCAGCATATAGAAGGTACAGCATCGGCTTTTAAACGGATCAGCAACTTGGCTTCGAGCGGCATTTCACCGGTTGGTACGAACTCCGCCTCATAAGAGACTACGGGTTTGCCTTGGCGGAAATCCCTGTAGTCCGACCGGACCAGCACCCCTTCAGTAACCACCGCGTCTAGCCAGTTCCGGCCCTGGTCATCTGTAAACGCCACAGGGGCCACCCTGTCCTTAATGGTGTGGGGATTGCCGTAAATATCGGCAACAACCCCGCTAATGCCGCTGTCCGCGGGATAATCAACGGCTAAAAGCTTAAACCAGTTGATAAAGGATTTTTCAGGCATTTTTTCGGCTATTTGCACATGGTACTTCCCATCCACTTCCCGCAGGTTGTGCAGCGTTCCGTAGAAAGTATTCTCCAGGGCCTTGCTGCGAAACTGGGATATGGCCTCATTCTCAAGATGATAGCCTGTTTCATTAAATGAGTAGACAAACGGGCATGAAGTTCCCTTGGACTCTGAAAAACGTGCTTCAAAAGTCCTGTTACTGGAGATAGTTACAGTATAGTTGGCGTTGGTGCTCACGCGGCTTGAACCTTCGTACCATCCGTCAAAAGCGTTCCCGCTGGTGGCGTGAGCCCGCAGGGTCACGCTTGACCCGGGGGCAACAGATACTGTAACATCTGGGCCCTGGGCGGTAGTGCCGCCCGGGTGCTGGATGCTGACCTGACCGCGGCTGCTGTTGTTTGAATAAGCCCTGACAGTAACAGGCTCAACAAATTCGGCCACCAGGTGGCGGTCTCTGGTTACAGTAAAGGAGTAGTTGGCGCTGGTGCTGACCTGGCTGCCGTTCTCTGTCCACCGGGAGAAATAATAGCCTGGATTGGGGGTGGCAATAACCGTAGCAGTCGTGCCCTCCTGGTAGATATCACCGCCGGATACGGTACCCCATTCTGGGGGGCTGGCCTCCACGGTAATTACATAGCGGGGTATCTCTTCGAAATGGGCCACCAGGTGGAGATCGCCGCTCACAGTAAAGGTGTGTACTCTGCCGGCAGGGTTCCCCTGGTCATCCAGCAGCGTCTCCCCTTCCGCGCTGCCTACAGTCCACTTTAAAAATGAGTAGCCCTGTGCCGGGGTGGCGGAAATGGTGATCTCCGCCCCCTCGGGATGCAGCTTCTCGGCGGGATATTTCCAGGTGGCATTCAACTCCAGCGTTCCCTCGGGAGGGGTGCCTTCCAGGGTAACCTGGCGCAGCGGCCTGAAGATCGCCGTCAGGGTGCAGCTTTTCTCAGCATAGAAGACATAGGTAGCCGAGTAGCTTACCGTTGTTCCGTTTTCTACCCAGCAGTAGAAATCATAACCGGGATTGGCAACAGCCTCTACCGTTACCCTGTCTCCCCGGACATAAACGCCGCCGCCGGACACTGACCCGCCTTCCACGGGAGAAGCCACCACATTAATGTCGTACAGCGGCAGGAAGTGGGCCACCAGCTCCACCGGCTCGTCGGGCATAATAAATTCATATACCGGCTGGGTGCTCACCACCTCGCCATTTTGGGTCCAATGGACGAAA
>JAKOVL010000050.1 GCA_029782095.1 Bacillota bacterium
GAACGGGTAACCAGCCCGATCATCGCGGCGATAATCATGGTAAAGATCAAAACTGATGCATACCAGGAATCACCCACGCTGCCGATAATATACGTGTCCAGGGATCGCAGCAAACCGGTAAAGGGATTATAGCTTGCCAGGAATGTGGCGCCCAGCCAGACCGCGATGAATAGCGATATCAGGACCTGGCGGGTAGCAATGGCCAGTACAATGGCGATCACCGGGGGCAGGATGGATAAAAATCCGTAATCCACTAAAACAATACCTCCTTATTAAAGATAATAGCCCCTAGTCTTAAGCTGAAAACCCTTTGGTATCTTTTTGTCTAAAATAGCTCCCTCCTTCCCCCAGCAGACTGTATTATTAGTAATTCAATTTACAATAATATATATATTGGCAAGCATATTTGCAAATATTATGCCACTTGGATGAAAAATGGTCCGCCTGGAGGGTTGATCTTTTCGCCGCTTCGCCGGCAGCATGTTCCCTTCGGAGCCGAAAACTCGGCGTTACCGCCCAATGTTCGGCGTCTTGGTTCCCCTTATTTTCTTTGTATGCAGGCGATCCAACCCGTAAACTTGCAATTTATACTGTAAAGTTTGCCGCGGCATTTGCAGCCGCTGCGCGGCGCGGGTGATATTTCCGGAACATTGCTCCAGCGCTTCGACAATAATTTCTTTTTCCAGCTGTTTTAGCGCACCGCTAAGCCCCCTGCTCAGGTTGATCCCCGGCCGCACACCGGGCCCGGCCGGCGACCCGGCCAGCCCGCGGGTGAGATGGGCCGGAAGGTGTTTTTCAGTAATCAGCGGTCCTTCCACGATGTTCATGGCATGTTCCAGGCAGTGTTTCAACTCACGCACGTTGCCCGGCCAGCCATAGGTTTCAAAAATGTTCTTTACCCCGCCATCGATCCCCTGCACCTGCAGCCCAAACTTTTCGTTATAATAATCGATAAAGCGCTTTACCAGCAAAGCGATATCCCCCGGGCGCTCCCGCAACGGAGGAATAAACAGGTAGACCACGTTCAAGCGATAATACAAATCCAGGCGCAGCTGCTTTTGCTCGACCGCTTCAAGGGGCTCAACATTAGTTGAAGCAATAACCCGAACATTGACTTTTTTTAATTTACTGTCTCCAATACGGCGCAGCGTCCCGTCCTGCAGCACGCGCAGCAGTTTTCCCTGCAGCTCCACGGGCATAGAGTTGATCTCATCAAAAAAAAGAGTGCCGCCATCGGCCATTTCAAACAAACCGGGCCTATCCTCCGCCCCGGTGAAACTGCCCCGGACCGTGCCAAAAAGTATGCTTTCCAGCAGCGTGGCCGGCAGGGCAGCACAATTCTGGGCGATAAAGGGGCCATTCCGGCGGGACCCGGCATTATGAATCGCCTGTACCAGCAGCTCTTTGCCTGTTCCCGTTTCACCGTATACCAGCACCGGGGAATCGCTGCGCGCTACCCTCTGGGCAAAAATCTTTAGCTCTATTATTTTTTCATCCTGACCGACAAAATCGTTAAAGGTGTAGACTGCGCCGGTTAAACTCTCCCTGGCGCCGGTCCCTCTCAGGGGTTGGTTTAACTTTTTCCCCAGCAGCTGGGCCTGCAGATCCAGCAGCCTTTCAGATAGTTCTTTTACCCGGGTAATATCCCGAGAAATATCGCATGCTCCCACAATTTCATTCTGATAAATAATCGGGTAGGTGGAATAGGAAATGGTCACGGTGTAGCCTTTGCGGTTCACCACCGTCTGCTGCTGGTTCAGCACCGGCTTGCCGGTTTCCAGGACCTTTAGCAATGAACTGGATTCAAGGGTCAAAGACGGATAAACCTCAAGGATATGCCGACCCAAGACCTCCTCCGGCTTCATTCCGTCCATTTCTGCGGCAACATTGTTATAAAAACGGGTTATTCCGCCGCAGTCAACCAGATGTACGGCTACATCGGCCAGATTCAAGATCGACTTTAAAATGTGATTTTCTTTTAAAGCTTCCCTAAGCTTGACCTTGCCCGCCTCTTTTCTGCCGGTAATCGAAAAATGCCCCAGGCTTGCGGCAAAACCAGAACTGTCGTTTAACGATGCCGGCTTTTGGGAATTATCACCCAAAAGCAAAAAGTTTATAAATAGTTCAACACTAATTTCTGATTTCCTGCCCGATGCTTAAAAAGCATGGATGTGCAAGAAAGTAGATTTGATTACTTTGGACTGCCGTAAAATGTGTCCTGTGCCCCATCTTTTAAAGGGACCAAGGCGCATCGCTTTTTGTGGACTTAAAAAGGACCAATCGAAATGACAGGGGGCCTTCCTAAAGTCAATTAGGATGGCCCCTTCGCGCATACAGATCTTATTCTTTAAAGATAGGTAAAACGTTCTTCCAGGGGCAGGCCCCTTTTTTTCATCTCCTCGGCGAACAGGGGGCCGGGGACAGCGATCTCTACGGGCTTAGCTCCCCGGGGGGTTATCCCTTTAGCCATCAGGATAGCTACTATGGAAGCATGCCACCCCGTGGTGCGCTCCATGGCCGTAAACCCGGTGGCTTCATCGAAGTAATCGATCACTTCCAGCACCACCTCTGCGCTGCGGCCGTCCTTTTTCCCGGTGCCCCTAATGCGCACGATGACCAGGTCTTTATCGCCGGGCTGGGGAGCCAATTTCGGTTCAAAAAGAGTATGCAGAACATGGCGCGGCGAAACCTTCACGCCGCCGCCCAGATCCACCGGCTCCTCTTCCAGGAAGCCGATGTCGATCAGGGTTTTCCACTGTTGAAAATGGCCGCGGTAGCGCAGCGTTTTATTCTGGTAGGTTTTCAGCTTGCCCTCGTAGGTCCAGGGCGCGGTGGAAGTACCGCCAGCGGTAACGAAGGCCTCCAGGGTACCGATGGGCTCGGGGAAATCAACCAGTTCATATTCATCCTCGGTGAACAGGGGCATTTCGACAATCTTACCATCGCGCAGGAAATGGGTGGTGCCATAATACTCGTTCGTCAGGCCAGCTATGTTAAAGGTCAGGTAGTAATTAAAGGGCGGGCGCGGTTTCTGGGCGATACCCCCGTCCCAAATATAGATCTCTTCCGGCTGATCAAAAAAGCTGATAGCGTAGGCCGCCAGGGAGGTGCCCATGCCCGGAACCTGCCCGCAGTCGGGGACCATGCTAACCCCCGCTGCTTCAGCTTCCCGGTCCAGTTTTAGCTGTTCAAAAACCAGTCCCGTGTTTCCACCGAGGTCGCACATGCTGGCCCGGGCTTTAAGGGCTGCCCGGGCAATGCCGGGGTTAAACCAGTAGGGCACTGCGCTCAGGAACGCGTCCACATCTTCCAGCACCGCCACCAGGTCGGCTTCGTCGGTTACATCCACCCTTACCGGCTGAGCGATCTCCCGACCCAGCAATTGATTTACTCTCGCTGCCGATTTTTCGGCAGCAGCCAGATCGACGTCGCCTAGCTTGACCACCTCAGCGTCTCCAAATTTGGCCATGTCGTAAGCTGCCGCCGTGCCCTGGCGTCCCGCTCCCAACACTGCATAGCGAAAACTCACTCTGATCACTCCCGTTATTTTGATTATTGGACCGTCTACGGTTATTGTTGGGGGATCCATTCCATCCGTGGCGCACCAAATCCTGCAGTTCACCGCCGTGCTTTGGCAAAAAGTGTATTAAAAAGCAGGCCTGCTACCGCTCTTCTAAATAGGACTGAAGAAGCCGCTCCATCTCTTCCTCTAAACCGGCCTCCAGGGGCTCGGGGCGATGCTGCTCCAGGATCAGGCGCGCTTTCTCCCGGGCGGTATCGAGGGTCTCTTTTTTCCCCTCAAACACCCATTTTTCATAAGGGCTGCGGTCGATAACAAGGGGCTGCCACAGTTCCCGCAGGTGGGCCAGGGTGTGGGGTTCAGCCATGTAATGGTTGTTCGGGCCCACCTGGTGGATGACCTCCAGAGCCAGAGTTTCGTCGGAAACCTCCACCGGTGCGGCGGTACGGCGGATTATCTCAAAAATTTCGCAATCCAACAGCAACTGTTCGAAAGAAAAAATGCGAGCTCCGTTAATCAGCCCGGCCCCGCACATCATATCCGCCCCGGCAAAGATGCTGGCCGCGCCGGACACGGCATTCTCCACCCCGGCATGCCAGTTGGAAGCCTTGGCTCCGGTGGCAAAAGTGCCGATATTGGAAGGAAGGCCGTAGAAGCGAGCCAGCTGGGCAGACGCAGCCTGCAAGAAAAAGTCCTCCGGGCCGCCGCAGGCAACGCCGCCGCTTTTCAGCTCCATCACCGTGGCGCAGGAACCATAGAAAGTGGGCGCCCCGGGAAAGGCCGCCTGCAGGAAGACGATCCCTGCCAGTATTTCGGCATTACCCTGGGCCAGGCTGCCGGCCAGGGTGGCCGGCGCCGTGGAACAGCCGATCTGCATGGTCATGAACCCCACGGGAATGCCCGCTTCGGCAAAGACAAGGGCCGCCTCCAGGCTCTCCGCGTCATAAGACAGCGGGCTAATGCTGCACTGAAAATTGGAGATCAGAGGCCGCTTTCGCAAAGCCTCGCGCCCGCCGGCCACGAGGGCGGCCAGCTCCACGGAGCCGCGGGCCGCAAAACCGGTTACCGCGGTCATGGCCTGGATATGCTTGGTCGTGTTTTTAAACTGGGCAGCCAGTTCATGCAGGGGCTGCACCTTTTGGGGGCAGTCCTGGGCACTGACCACGGGCCACATGAAGGACACCTGCTCCAGGTAGTCGGCCACCCGCGTCGCCTGCTCCAGGTCTTCCCGGGTGGACTGGCGCACCGCCCCGCTGGCCAGGTCGATTACCTGCAGCCCGCTCCCGTCCAGGGTCAGGTAGCCCCGCTTTCCGTCCAGGACCAGGTCCAGATCCGGGTCGCGGGCACAGAGAGTAAAAGTGGCCGGGGCCTTTGCCAGGGCCTCTTCCACCAGGGTTGGCGGAAAATAGATCATTCCTCTCTCATAGTCCACGCGGGCGCCCCGGGAGGCCAGCAGTTCCTGGGCCCGGCGATGCGGCATATGCATCCCGGTGTGTTCCAGGATTTGCAGGGAAGCGCGGTGAATCCGCTCCACCTGCTCCGGGGACAGCAAATTTAGCTTGGTGTGATAGCGCGCCGGCGCAATTTTCCTTTTCGCTGTTTCCATCTAAACGCCTCCTTCCTCCAAGGTTATACTCCATCCTGCTTAAATATGCAATTGTCTTACCATCTCTGGGGGTTCTAGGGAAACTGATCCCTTATTTTCTCCTGGCTTTCACCGTCTCCCGGAAGAACAGATAGACAAGATAGGCGGCAACGGCAAACAAAACCAGGGAGGCAGCCAGAATACAGTTCCGGTAAAAGGGTAATTCTTCATTGAGCACCTCCCACCCGTAAATGCCGATACCCGCTCCATCAAAAATAACCTCTCCCAGTTCCACATACTTGATCAACAAAGCGATGCCGGGCACCAGCAACACAACAGCAAGTAACAAGGCCAGTATTGTTTTCACCGCCAGTCCTCCTTTCTTCACAGGAAATATGCTTGCAGGTGTAAATGACCCTGCTGTCGAATTACCAAAAGATAACACCTGAAGCGAGGTACCAGGCCTTGCGTAAATTGGCACTTTTGAAAACAACCCTGAGCCAACAGTATTACACTTTGCAAAGATACTGCCGCTGGTATCTGGGCCGGGAAAAATATGCCCGCCGCCGCAGCAGTAAGCTTTTGGAGTACATTGTCTTCACGCACCGCACTCCCCTGCTGCGCAAGCTCAAGGATGTGGAGATGTGGCTGCAGTATAACAAGATCATCAATTTACGCCTGGCCATTGAGCGCCTGGACGGGGTTGTCATCCGCCCGGGAGAAACCTTTTCTTACTGGAAGCTGATCGGCCGGCCGACCCGACGCAAAGGCTACGTGGACGGGATGGTCCTGGTCAATGGAAAGGTAACCACGGGCGTCGGCGGGGGGCTGTGCCAGCTTTCCAACCTGATCTACTGGATGGCGCTGCATACCCCCCTGACGGTTACCGAAAGGTACCGCCATAACTTTGACGTTTTCCCCGATGCGGATCGCCGCCTGCCTTTCGGCAGCGGCGCCACCTGCTTCTACAATTATATTGACCTGCAGATTTACAACGGGACGGCGCAGCCGTACCAGCTCCATCTCTACCTGACCGCCGCGGAACTGGCCGGGGAATGGCGCACTGATCAGCAGCCGGCATACCGCTACCGGGTTTACCAGAAAGACCATTGGATTACCAGCGAGTACCCCGCTGGCTATGTCCGGCACAACACCATTTACCGCGAGGTTCGCGACCGGGACGGAAATTTAATTGCCGACGAATTGATCACCGCCAACCACGCCATCATGATGTACCGCCCGCTCCTGCCCGATAGCCCGGCCTCTTCTTAAAACCGGGGGCTGCTGGCACTATGCTTCCGCTAATCATGGCCCCGGTATTATACGGGCTTATCGTGATGCTCTTCGTCGCGTCTTATAACTGGCTGGCCCCTAAACTGGGTGGATTACTCGTGGAAATTAAGGATGAAAATGAGTAGTTTACGGAGGGCCCGCTACCCCCGGTGGCGGGTGCCGATCCGGGAGGCGTCTATTTTTTTTTAAGGGAAGGCAGGGGAACATACCACTTGGCGTAGCGCCGGCCCTGCGCATCCCGGTAAGCGCCGTTGCAATCAGGCACCATCACCGTGGCCCTTTTGTTGATGCCGTGAATTATACCTTCCAGGTTATGATTTTCCACGGTAAAGGCAACCCGGTCACCGATGTGCAGTTTGAATTGCTCCGCAGCTATTTCCCGGGAAGGGGGGAGCTGGTGATAACTTTCCGTATGGCCGAAAAGATTATAGGCCAGCGTCTTGAAGCGCTGCCTTTTGCAGTTGGACTGGCGAAAGAGGTGCAGCTCGATCAGATGGCACAGCTCATGCTCGAAGACCAGCAGGAAGGCTTCCAGGGCATTGCGGGTGTGAATGCCGTTTACTTTTTTGTCACGGCTCAACCGGTAATAATCAAAAAAGAGAGTAATGCCCAGGCGCAGCTCATATTTCTCCTGCTCCGGCGGCAGATCTTTCAAATTCCGGGGGTAGATGATTTTTCCGGCGCTTTTGCTCATCCTGGTCGAGAGGGAGAAAGTGATTAACCCGGCAAATGGCCCGGTAAAATAACTGTGGAAGAACGTGGCGTCGTAGAGGCTGAACAGCAGCTCCAAATCGCTTGCAGCCATGCGGGTGACGGCGCCGCCGCTCAAGTGGGGCGAGGCGGAGATAAAGGAGGAGCGTATTTCTGCCCTCTTCCGCCCCGCTTCCTGCTGCGTCTGGATAAGCCTTAGCAGGCCGGCTTTTTCCATCATCCAACACCCTCCATTGCCCTGACCATTAATTTAATGCCGCAAGGACTACTGTACGCATTTCCATTGTTCTCCAGTTGCTTCTTGGCCCGTACCCTCGATACGCTGCCAGCCATATACGGTCATGACTGGATACCAGTACAACAGTCTACTTAACGCTTCTCCTGCCTCCTGTCTCGTTCCTTACAGGTACTGGCCGTAGCGGCCGGTTTTAAAGATATCAGCCGGCAGCGGCACCGCTTCCATCATCTCTGAAGGAAAGGGCTGCAGCAGAGGTTTCAGATCGGCCCCTTCGCTATCCCGGCTCAGCCAGAGCCCGTAAGC
>JAKOVL010000079.1 GCA_029782095.1 Bacillota bacterium
CAAAAGCTGCAGGGCGTGGAAAACATTGACGGGATATACGAGTTCAAGCACCCGTACGGCTGTTCCCAGGTCGGCCCGGATCAACTGGCCACGCAGAAACTCCTGGCCGGCCTGGTGAACCATCCCAACGCCGCCGCCGTCCTCGTTTTAGGCCTCGGCTGCGAGAATAATCACGTGGATGCATTTAAAGAAGTACTCGGCGATTACGATTGTGACCGGGTCAAATTCCTGGTGGCCCAAGAGGTCGAGGATGAAATTGCAGAAGGGCTTGATCTTATCGACCGCATGATGGCCTACGCGCAGCGGTTCAAACGCACGGACTGCCCGGTTTCAGAACTGGCGGTCGGTTTAAAGTGCGGCGGATCCGACGGCTTTTCCGGGATTACGGCTAACCCCCTGGTAGGCGTTTTCTCCGATATGCTGGTTTCCCACGGGGGCAGCACGATTCTCACAGAGGTTCCGGAGATGTTTGGGGCTGAAACCCTGCTGATGGAGAGGGCTTTAAACCGGGAAGTCTTTGAAAAGATTGTCAAGCTAATTAACGATTTCAAAGAATACTACATTTCTTACGGGCAGCCTGTTTATGAAAATCCCTCCCCGGGCAACCGGCGGGGCGGAATCACCACCCTGGAGGAAAAGTCCCTGGGCTGCACCCAGAAGGGCGGCAGCAGCACCGTCGTGGACGTTTTGGGTTACGGTGAGAGGATCAGCAAAAAGGGGCTCAACCTGCTTAGCGCACCCGGCAATGACATGGTCGCCAGCACTGCCCTGGCGGCTGCAGGCTGCCAGTTAATTTTGTTTACCACCGGCAGGGGGACTCCGCTGGGCACCTGTGTCCCGACAGTTAAAATTGCTACCAACAGCCGGCTCTACCGGAAGAAGCTTCACTGGAACGACTTTAATGCCGGCCGGCTGCTTGAGGGTGAGACCATGGAAAAGCTGGCAGTTGAGCTGTGGGATTATGTATTGGAGGTGGCTTCAGGCCGGATCACCGGGTCAGAAAGAATGGGCTTTCGTGAAATAGCCATCTTCAAAAACGGGGTTACCCTCTAGCTGCTTCAGATTCAATTTGAAGCAAAGAGGAGGCAAACCCTTGTAAATAAAACAGTAGTTTTGTGACTGGCGTTATGTTATAATAAAAAAAAAAGCATCCTGACCGATTAAAGGTAACCCTTCCGAAAGGAAGGTGCGCACAAAGCCATGGGTCTAAAGTTCGGGTACGAACCATGATCGCCAGGCCGCCGAAGTCGGGATTGTTTATTTTGTACCGGGATGTATTCTCGCTTTCCGCTTCCGGTCCGGCTGTCATGGATTGCGTATTAATACTAACTCGGAGGAAGTGGTATGAGTAAAAAAGTAATTGTGCTCCTGTTGGTGTTTCTCATGGTTGGGGGCGGCGCGGTACTGGCCAGCGGCGGTATGACGCTCTTTACCGGTGACGAAACGGGCGATGAAACTGGTGGTGAAACCGGGGACGAAATCGGTGATGAAACCGGTGATGAGTCCGGGGAAGATATCGGGGACGAAACCGGTGATGAAGCCGGAGACGAGTCCGGCGATGAGAACGGTGACGAAGCCGGAGACGAAACCGGGAATGAAACTGAGGACGAGACCGGTGAGGAGGAGGAAGACGGCGAAGAAGACGACAACGGCCCCCCGCCCTGGGCTCCTGAACACGCCAGGGAACACTGGGAGTGGTCACAGTCCGGTGATGGAGGTCCGCCTCCCTGGGCCCCGGCCCATGCCCGGGAGCACTGGGAATGGGCGCAGTCCGGACAGAAAGGTCCTCCGCCCTGGGCCGCCGCTAAAGGCGGGGGGAATGGAAATGGCAAAGCTCTGGGCAAGAATAACGGCGGCAATTCAAAGAAATGAAGAAGGGGAGGACGACTGACCCTTTGTTCCAAGTCTTCCCGCCCTAAATTGCCCGATGATCCACGGAGAATGTCCAGGAACAGAACAGCGCGGCCTAAACGGCAGCGCTGTTCTTTTATCCGAGTCAAGGGGGATGATCGAGCGCCCCGCAGAAGTGATCAAAGTCGTGCTTGAGATTGATTGAAAGGCAGCATCTCCCGGCGAGGGCGGACAACCTGGATCCAGGTGCTGCCGCTGGCCATCTCGATCTCTTTGCCGCCCCCGCGGGACAAGGGGACAGCAGATTAGTTCTTTAAATCCGGGGTTAAGGCTTTTGAACCGGCAGGCGGCCGTGCGGGTGACCTTGCCGGGCCGGGGCCAGCACACTCAGCGCTGCCGGGACTACTTCCAGGCTGAGGGGCAGGGTGCCGAATATTTCTCCGTCAGCCTGGACTGTAAGCGCAACCGGGGAGTTGATGAAGATGCGGCGCGCTTTGAAAATTTCAACGTGGCGGTGCCTGGTATGGTGGCCGCCATATACCCCCGGCAGTAAGCGCAGGGTTTCCAGCTTGCCCACATCCTTGGCCAGGCAGATATGGAAATAGCCGTCATCCACAACGGCCGGGGGCACTATTTTCAGGCCGCCGGCATAATAGCAGCCGTTGCCTACAGCAATTAACAGGGCCTTGCCGGACCAGCGCTTGCCGTCGAACTCCACTTCCAGGGGGGTATTGCGGTAGGTGACTAAATTTTTCAGTATGCTGGCCAGGTAGGCTGCCTTTCCCTTGAAAAATTTTATGGTATTGTTAACATCATAAGCCACCTGCCCGTCAAAACCGGCCCCGATGACATTGGTAAAGTAGCCGCGATCGCATTTTCCCAGATCAATGCGCCGGGGAGTCCAGTTGAAAAGGTTGGCGGCCGTCTCCAGCGGGTTTTGCGGATAACCCAGGCTCCGGCAGAGATCGTTGCCTGAACCCGCGGGCAGCAAACCAAGGATTCCGTGGTTCAACTCCATCCCGTTGACCACCTCGTTCACGGTGCCGTCGCCGCCTACCGCCACCAGGATTTCCGCTCCCCGGGCCTGGGCTTCAGCTGCCAGGGCAGTAGCATCGCCGGGCGAACGGGTGTAATAAACCTGCAAGTGGTATTTCTGTTTCCACATGGGTTCAATCTGGGACCACAGCCTGGCCGTACGGCCCCTTCCTGCTACCGGATTAACTATGCAAGCGATTTTCAACAAAAAATCCTCCCGCTTTTTCCGAAATAGATTAAGTTTATTTCAGGGTGTAATGAATAATATTCGACTAAATTTTTCTCATGCCCTGCATGGTCGGCGCTGTTTGCCGGAATGCCAACTATTATGTAGATAGGTATATGAATAAGGCTAACGGACATAAAAAGTTTACCGGAGAAACTGTATAAATCACCCTTATAAATCACCCCTGGGGTGATTGCCATTCCGGTGGGAAAGAATTATTATCCATTTAAAATAAAAATAAAAACATTTAAAAAAACAAGGGCTTTTTAGGCCTGGTTGAAGGAGGATTAAAATGAGGAGGTACTACTTTTTTGTTCTGATCCTGGCATTGGCCGTGGCGTTGACCGTAACTGCCTGCGGCGGGGACAAAGAAAACGGCGGCGCCGAACCCGGCGGGTTGGAAGAGGAAACAGGTGATTCCGGCAAAGAGCCGGTGATTACCAAGGGAGAATGGTATTTCGTTGACGGTGAGTTTCATAAATTTACTGATCTAAGCTTTATCGCTTACTTTAAAGAATTCGAAATAACCCTTTATGATGAGTTTTTTTCAGAAACCTGTTACCTTCATTCCAAGTACCTTGGGGATGATACAGTTCTTGGCACAAAGACCGGGCATTTTGCCATAACAGCGTCGAAAGAGGAAGATGGACAGAAGACGTTAGAAGGGTATGTGGAGCTGTGGTACACAGAAACAGGTGAGCTTGTGCAATTGGGGATGCCGGGAAGGGAAGAGTTGGTCATCGAAAACAGCCCCGATATGATAAATGAAAGGGCGCAGGATATTATCGACGAATTCAATCTAGCTCAATTCTTGATGTATCACGGTCTGTTTGAAGAGGAGCATGAAAAAGGGTATGCAGCTCTTTTTAACGACCCCGAGTTTTACGCCAGTAAAGTCGCTGATAGTGCGTATGTGATCAATGAAATCAGTTCCCAAAAAAAAGATTTCGGCGCAGGAAAAGTTACCGTTATCCACTATGACTACGCCTTTTCGGATTCGTCGTATAGTTTTATCAACGAGATAGCGAAAATTGGGGATAAATATATGTTCGTCTATATCCATGATAAAATGGAAGACGTAATCGAGTTTACTGTGACGCGGGCTGTTCCCTTAAAATAACCGCAGCCGGTCCGCCGGCAGGCCGGCATCAATTGGAGGTATTGAACTACTTCATAGCCTCTTTATCAATAGTGAGCCAGGGAGACGGTGACCCTGGCTCACTTTTTTGAACCTGTCACATTGCAGCATTTCCGCTATCACATAGGGGCATAGACGGGCGCATTGTGGTTGCCCCCCAGACCAATCTAGTTGTGGAACATTTATTCGATGACTTCCCGCTGGATCACAGTGTCAATTTCCGGTCAACCATAATCTGGTATGAGTTGTAATCAGAACAGCAAGCAGTTTTGGCCTTTACCGTGTCTAGTCCATTAAACCCGCTGTGATGGCGGGCAAGCCCACAATCAGGGGGCTAAGGATCACTGTCGATCAATTGCTAAAGGCTCTGTCGGAGGGCTTACACAGAAAGATCTTCTTGAAGATTACCCGGAGCTTGAACCGAAGATACTCAGGCTGCATTGAAGATAATGTTTCTATCCCGCTTTCCGTCCTATTGTGCTAATATTTAATAAATAAACAAAACATTGCCGGGAGGAAGTGCTCAAGATGAGGACGCTGTTGAAAAATGGCAGGGTAATTGACGGAAGCGGCCGGCCTGCATTTGAAGGATCGGTGGTTATTGAAGGAAAGAAGATTGCCCAGGTCATTAAGGGCTCCTCTCCCGCTGACTTCGAGGGAGAAGTGGTTGATTGCAGCGGCTTGACCATTGCGCCTGGGTTTATTGATGCCCACTCGCACAATGACTGGTTTGCCGCGCGGCAGGATCCGATCCCTTACTTTAAGCCCTTTGCCGAGCAGGGGATTACTACGCAGGTCGTGGGCAACTGCGGCTTTTCGCCGTTTGGATACGAGGCGGAAACGCCTCACCGAGCGCTTATCGGAGGCGGGCTTTTCCAGGCCGGGGATGCTGAGGGTGATTTTAGCGCTTATGCCGGCTGGCGGGAGGCGGCGGAAAAGAAGACCCCCCTTAACCTGGTGCCGCTCCAGGGGCATGGCACAATCAGAACGGGGATCTGCGGCTATGAAAACCGCCCCCTGACCAAAGATGAACTGGCCCGGCGCGATCGTGTCCTGGAGCAATCGCTGGAGCAGGGTGCCTTCGGGGCCTCCTTTGGGTTGATGTATGAACCGGATCGCTACGCCACGGCGGAGGAGCTGGAACGGGCCGCGCGCATCGTGGCCAAGTACGACGGAGTTTTAACCGTCCACGCCCGCGCCCTCTCGGCCGCCTCCACTTCGTACAGCCCCCCCTTTGGCGGCCGGCCCCATAATCTCCGGGCCCTGGATGAGATGATCGCCCTGACCAGGCGCACCGGGGTTAAGCTGCAATATTCGCATCTCATTTTTGTGGGGGAATCCTCCTGGAAAACCGTCGATGAGAGCCTCGCGCTGATCGACCGCATCCGCGCGGAGGGGTACGATTTTGCCTATGATCTTTACCCCATGACCTTCGGGGTTTCGGTAATCACAGTGGTCCTGCCAAGCTGGTATCTCTCCATGCCCCCGGCGAAGCGTTCCCGCCCATGGGCCAGGCTGCGCCTGGCTGCGGAGGTAAGCCTGACCAAGAGGCTCCTCGGCTTCGGCTTTGAGGATATTATGATTGCCTGGATCGGCGAAGGATACGAGGCGCTCTGCGGCAAGCGCATCTCCGAGATTGCCAGGGAGTGGAAGATGCCCGAAATCGATACCTATATTAAACTGGTCGAGCTCAGCCGGGCCCGGGGCAGGGTCAATATGTACAAGTATTATCATGAGGACATCGTCACCAGGCTAATCCGCCATCAACCTTCCCTCTTCATGACCGATGCCTGGATTGAAGAAAAGGGTGTCCAGAATGCCTCTGCCTACGGGGCCTATCCGAAGTTCCTGGCCCTTTCCCGGGAGGGCCGCGGGGTTTCCCTTGAAGAAACGGTGTACAAGATGACAGGGGCGGTAGCCGACAGGTTTTCACTGAAAGGCAGGGGCTACCTGAAAGAGGGCTGCGCCGCGGATGTTACAGTATTCGATGCCGCCACGGTGGCCCATAGCGGCGACGAACCGGTTCGCCCCAGGGGCATAGAGTATGTTTTCATCAACGGCAAGAAGATCGTCAGCGGGGGGCTTGCCGATGAATCCGCCATGGAGGGCAGCGGCACCATACTGCTGAGGGATTCATCTTCGGTTTAGAAAACCGGGGTGTTTACCTCCTGGCAGGTATTCTACTGCAGCCGTTTAAGCCAACACCGCTAGATTAAGGGAGCGATCTATACTTTTTTACTGAACAGAACATAAAGATTCATTGCCGGCAATCAAAGCAAACCCTGATCGTCCTGGCAGTGCGAACGCCTCGTTGACCAGCCAGGGCCGTGGATCCGTAATTCCCTCTCCCCTGGCGGGAGAGGGTCAGGGAGAGGGGGAAATACCGTAGCTTTGGAGGAAGATATGCCGGTACGGCATTGCCGGGCCAGCCGGTCTATGCTACAATTTGTAACAGATTACTAAAAATGACCAGATAAAAAGAAAGGAGTAGAGGTGAAGTGAGTAGAGAAAAATGGCTTTACCGGGCCGGTCTGCTCTTAATTGTGTTGCTGCTCCTGGTGCCGGCTGGATGTGGGGCTCCTGAAGAGGAAGCGGGGGGTGAACAGGCCGGCGATACGCCCGCCGGGGATGAACAGACCGGTGAAACCGAAGGCGGGGAAGCGGCCGCTGAAGGCTACTTTTACCCGCGGATCTACGAGGGGACGCTGCGCCTTTCCACGGGCGAAGTGATCACTGGGATTAACCCCTCTGAATCGGTTCCGGGCTTTACCCATGAAATAACCCCGGATTATACTTACAACGGAGAGCTGAAGTGGATTGTCTCCGAAAGCGATGTTTTGGCCGTGGAATGGGCCGAGCTGACCTTTGAAGTGGACGATTACTACCTCGAGGAAACGGATGAGCATTTCACGATTGAGTTTAATATCCGCATCGAAGACTTCTTCGACAACAACCCGGCCTCGGGCCCGGGCATCGATTCATATGAACTGGACATCGTGGAGAATGTGCGCGGCTTTGAGATCGCCATCTCCCGGATCACGCTGGGCAAGCAGCAGGAAAGCACGGAGGGCGAGTTGATCGACTTCGTGGCCCTGGAAGTGCAAATGCGCAACACCAGGTGAGGCGGCGTTCTGGCGTATGCGTGAGCGTAGAGAATGCTGTTCAGGGGGCAGTTGCTGCCCTCTGAGCTTAATGGCAAGCAACGAACAGCCCGTGGGAGAGGAAGGGGAGGTGTTTTAACGGAATAAGCAACAGGCTGCGCCGGCATGAATGCGGCTTGGAGAAAATCTGCGTCAAAATTATTCAGAATAATGATTATTGTGTTATAATAGGACAAACTCCTGGGACAATTCTGCAATAAAATCTCAAGGGAGGTTGTTCTGCATTGGATGTAAACCAGGTTAAGCACATTCTGGTGGTCGGTGCGGGGAACATGGGGCACCAGATTTCCCTGGCCTGCGCCCTGGCGGGCTTTCAAACCAGCTGCTGCGACAGCAGCGAAGCCCAGCTTAGGAAGGCGGAAGCTTTTGTCCAAAGCTATTTGCCCGGACGGGTGGCCAAGGGGAAGCTGACCGAGGAGGCGGCCGAAGCCGCGGCAAAAAACCTTCGCTTTTACACCAGCCTGGAGGAAGCCGCCGCGGAGGCGGATTTTGTGATCGAGGCGGTTACAGAAAAACTGGACCTGAAAAGAGAGGTTTTTAAGCAGTTGGACCGGCTCTGCCCGGAGCACGCCATCCTGGCCACCAACAGCTCGTTTTTCGTCAGCTCCCTTTTGGCCGGTGTAACCGGTCGGCCCGGGCAGGTCTGCAACATGCACTTTTTCAATCCCGCTTTGGTGATGAAATGCGTGGAAGTGGTGAAGGGGCCCCATACCACCGCGGAAACCGCGGAGACGGCCATGGCCCTGGCCCAAAAGCTGGGCAAGGTGCCGGTGCTGCTGCATAAAGAAATTTACGGCTTTTTGGTTAACCGCATCCTCGCCCGCATTACCGAAGAAGCCCTATTTTTGCTGGACACGGGCGTCGCCTCTGCAGAGGATATCGACAGCGCCGTGGTCAACGCCCTGGGCCACCCCATGGGACCTTTCCGGCTGATGGACTTGACCGGTATTGATTTGAGTTATCATATCAGCATGGAGCGCTACCGGGAAACGGGAGACCCCAGGGATAAGCCTTCACCCACTATCGTGGAGAAATATGTGAAAGGGGAGTGGGGGCGCAAGACCGGGCGCGGTTTTTACAGCTACGACGATACCAAGTAATGAACAGGCTACCCCCGGCATAATATTGTTACCAGCATGATGCCTAAGGGGGTATATTGTGTTCGCCGAATGGACGACCTTAAGCGGGGAAGAGGCCTGCCGCCGCCTGAACCTGGACCCAGCCCGGGGCTTGCCGGAAGGGGAGGTGCAGCGCCGCCGGCAGCGCTGGGGTGATAATACCCTGGCCGGGGCCCCCCGCCTTTCTTTATTGACCCTGCTCTTAAACCAGTTCAAAGATTTCATGGTCCTTGTTCTTTTGGGAGCGACGCTGCTATCCGCCCTGCTGGGCGAATACAGCGACGCTCTTACTATTATCATTATTGTCTTGATTAACGCCGTGCTGGGGCTGGTCCAGGAATACCGGGCCGAACGCTCCCTGGCCGCCCTAAAAAAGCTGGCCGCTCCCCGGGCCAGGGTGCTCAGATCAGGAGAGATTATGCTTATCCCGACCCGGGAGGTGGTGCCCGGTGATCTGGTTTACCTGGAAGCAGGCGACCGCGTCAGCGTTGACTTGCGCCTGCTGTCCACGCAGTCGCTGACAATCAACGAGGCCGCCCTCACCGGAGAAGCTGAAGCGGTGCTTAAGCGCTCCGCGCCGCTGGCCCAGGCCGCGGGGACGCCCGGAGACGCTTATAATATGGCTTTCAGCGGCACCGAAGTGCTCACCGGCCGCGGGCATGGTGTGGCCGTGGCCACGGGCATGAACACGGTAATCGGTCAAATCGCCCATCTCATGGAAAGCGCCGAGCAGACCGCCACACCGCTGCAGCAGCGCCTGGAACGGCTGGGCAAGATCCTGGTGGCCGCCTGCCTCGGCATTTGCGTGGCTGTGAGCTTGCTGGGAGTGGCGCGGGGCGAGCCCCTTTACGCCATGTTCATGGCCGGGGTCAGCCTGGCGGTGGCGGCCATCCCTGAAGGGCTGCCCGCCATCGTCACCGTTTCCCTGGCCCTGGGGGTGCAGCGCATGATCCGCCGTCGCGCCATCGTCCGCCGCCTGCCGGCGGTGGAGACCCTGGGGTCAGCATCGGTAATCTGCTCCGATAAAACGGGAACACTTACCGAGAACCGCATGAGTGTAAGCAGGCTTTATTGCGGCGACAGCCTCTATAAAGTGGAAGGAGGCAAATTCCTGCGCCAGGAAGAGCGGGGCTGGGCCGGGGCCGGGCGTGCCGGCGCGGCAGATTTAAAACTCGCCCTCACCATTGCCGCCCGCTGCAATAACGCCTACCTGGAAAAGGGAAAGCCAAAAGGTGATCCCACCGAAGCGGCCCTGCTGGAGGCGGCCCGCCTGGCCGGAATTAAGGAGGCCGGCCAGGACCCGCGCCGCAAGCGGGAATTCCCCTTTACTTCGGAGCGTAAAATGATGAGTGTGATCTGGAGAGAAGAGAGCGGCCGCGACCGGTTGCTGTTAAAGGGGGCGCCGGAGCTGGTGCTGGAGCGATGCCGTTACATCTCGGGCAGAGGAGGGCGGGTGCAGAGTTTAGACCAGGCAAGGCGGCGGGAGCTGCTGGAGCAGGTGGAGCGGCTGGCTTCACTGGGGCTGCGCGCCCTGGCTGTGGCTTACCGCGATCTGCCGGCCGGCTCCGCCCCGGAACAGCCGGAGCAGGCGGAGAGAGAACTGGTTTGGGCGGGCCTGCTTGGTCTTGAAGATCCGCCCCGCCCGGAAGTGCTTCCGGCCATTCGCCTCTGCCGTCAGGCCGGTATACGCGTCATTATGATTACCGGCGACCATCGCGCCACTGCCGAGGCCATAGCCCGCCGCCTGAAAATCCTCAGGCCGGGCGGGAAGATCATCACGGGCCAGGAGTTAAACAGCATGGACGACCGGCAGCTGCTGCGGCAAATCGGGCAGGTGCAGGTCTTTGCCCGCGTCAGCCCGGCCCACAAGCTGCGCATTGTGCGCGCTTTGAAATCCCAGCAAGAAGTGGTGGCCATGACCGGGGACGGGGTCAACGACGCCCCGGCCATTAAAGAAGCGGATATCGGTATTGCCATGGGGCGGACGGGGACGGATGTGACCCGGGAAGCGGCAGATTTGATCCTCAGTGACGACAATTTTAGCACGATAGTCTCCGCCGTGGAAGAAGGGCGCAACATCTACGACAACATCCGTAAATTTATCCGCTTTCTCCTGGGCTGCAATACCGGCGAAGTTCTGACCATGGCCCTGGCTATTTTAGCGGGGCTGCCGCTGCCGCTGCGGCCAATCCAGATATTATGGATCAACCTGGTTACCGATGGCCTGCCCGCCCTGGCCCTGGGGGTGGATGCTCCGGAAGAAATGTTGATGCACCAGCCGCCCCGCGGACGCAGCGAGGGAATTTTCAGCGGAGGGCTGTGGCTCAAACTTATTGTCAGGGGAGTGCTCATCGCCGCAGTGACGGTAGCTGTTTTCGCCCTGGTGCTGTCAGGGGGCGACCTGGTCAAGGCCCAAACCGTGGCTTTTGCCACGCTGATTACCGCCCAGCTGTTTTATGTTTTCGACTGCCGCAGCAGCGGCAAACCTTTTCAAAAAAGCTACCGTCCCCCCAACTGGTACCTCGCCGGAGCGGTTCTCTCTTCCACCGTCTTGATGCTTGCCGTGATTTACCAGCCTTTCTTAAGCGATTTTTTTTATACTGTCCCGCTAACCCTAACCGACTGGACGCTGATCGGTGGCGCGGGAATCACGCCTACCCTGCTGGATGGCGCTTTATTCCTCTTTGTAAGCGGCCTGCCCCGGTTTGCCAATCAAAAGGCGAAATTGCGCTAGTTTGCCTTGAGTTCAGCTCCATTTGATGTTAAGATTAAGAAGACCTTCTGGATATTTTTGCGCATGAAAGGAATCATAAATTGGCTAACAGTATGACCGGTTACGGCCGGGGCAGCGGTTCGAAAAACGGTTATCTTTTTCTCGTGGAGATGCGCTCGGTGAACCATCGCTACGCCGACCTGGTCCTGCGCCTGCCGCGGGAGCTGTACGCCCTGGAAGATCGCATTCGCCGGCGGATCCTGGACGAGATCAAAAGGGGCCGCGTGGAAGCCAGCATTACCCTGGAAGAGACCCCGGCGGGAACCGCGGCCGTTGAGGTGAACCAGGATCTGGCCGAAGCCTACCTCGAGGCGCTGCGCCAGCTCTCCCGCCGGCTTGGCCTGCCCATGGAGGTGGGGCTGGATACCCTGGTGGGGCTTCCCGATGTGCTGAGCCTGCGCGGCAATGTATTGCCCGTTGAGCTGGTCTGGCCGGCCCTGGAAGAAGCGCTGGCCGAGGCGCTGTCCCAGCTGCTGCAGCAGCGTTCAGCCGAGGGGGCCAACCTGGCTGCAGATTTACTGGGGCGCTGCCGGCAGGCCCGGGAGATGGTTCGCGCCCTCGCCGCCCGCGCACCGGAAGCCCAGGCGGAGTATCGCAAGAGGGTGGAGCGCAAATTTGCCGAATACATGACCGGGCAATTTGAAGAGAACCGGGTGTTGATGGAATGCGCCCTCATGGTGGAGCGGATGGGCATTGACGAAGAGCTGGTGCGTCTGCAAAGCCACCTGGACGCTTTTGAGAAAGCCCTGGGGACGCCGGGACCCGTCGGCCGAAAGCTGGATTTTGTGGCCCAGGAGATGTTCAGAGAGGTGAACACCATCGGGTCCAAGGCGGGAGATTACGGCCTGGCTGCCCTGGTGGTGGATTTAAAGGCTGAACTGGAAAAAATGCGGGAACAAATACAAAATATTGAGTAAAGGAGGTTGCCCCATGTCCATTAAACTGATCAATATCGGGTTTGGAAATATTGTCTCGGCCGGGCGGATTATCGCCATTGTCAGCCCTGAATCTGCTCCCATTAAAAGGGTGATCAGCGAGGCCCGGGACCGGGGTGTCTTGATTGACGCTACATACGGGCGGCGGACCAGGGCGGTCATCGTCGCCGACAGCGGCCACATTATTCTATCCGCAGTCCAGCCGGAAACAGTAAAACACCGCCTGCAGGCCCGGGAAACTGTTGCCACCGAAGATGCGGAATGAACGTTTTCCGGGAGGCCGCTAGATGAAACGGGGATTGTTAATCGTATTATCCGGCCCGTCAGGGGTGGGTAAAGGCACCGTTTGCCGCTCTTTGCAGGCCCGCATGCCCGGGCTGCGCCTTTCCGTATCGGCAACAACACGGCAGCCCCGCCCTGGAGAGATCGATGGCCGTGATTACTATTTTATCAGTGATGCTCAATTTCAACGATTGCTGGCAGAAGGTGCCTTCCTGGAATGGGCCCGGGTGCACGGCTGCCACTATGGTACTTTGAAAGATAAGGTTGCAGAGGTGCTGGCCTCCGGCAGCGACCTGCTGCTGGAAATTGACATTCAGGGGGCGGAGCAGGTCCGCCGGCTGATGCCGGAAGCGGTGACCATTTTCATGGCCCCGCCGTCCATGGCGGCGCTGGAGCAGAGAATCATCGGACGCGGCACCGAGGATGCCCAAAAAATTCGACAGCGCCTGGAAACAGCCCGCCAGGAAATGAAAGCATACCGCAGCTATGAATACCTGGTAGTGAACGATGAGGTGGAAGCGACCGCAGCCTTGCTGGCATCAATCATTCAATCGGAAAAATGCCGGGTTAGCCGGGGCGCCCGCCCGCCTCTACAGGAGGTGAACGAAGTATGATTTATCCTTCCATTGATGATCTTGTGGAAAAGGTGGACAGCAAATACACCCTGGTAATTGCCGCTGCCAAGCGGGGGCGCCAAATCCGCGACGGCAGCAAACCGGTGGTTGAATGCGATTCGCGCAAAGAGGTTACGATTGCTTTGCACGAAATCGCCGCCGGTAAAATTGAATACGAGCGCATGCGCAGCGGCCCCAAGTAGGAGGTTTTACCGTGCAGAAGGTACTTTTGGGGGTTACCGGGGGTATCGCCGCCTACAAGGCGGCGGAACTGGCCCGGCTGTTTATCCGCGCCGGCTGCCAGGTCCAGGTGGTCATGACCGCTGCAGCAACAAAGTTTGTCACCCCTTTAACCTTTGAGACAATAACCGGGAATAAAGTGGCCCTGGATCTTTTCGGCGGCCCCATCGAGGGGCGGGTGCGCCATATTTCGCTGGCCGAACAGGCTGAAATAATGGTAGTTGCGCCCGCTTCGGCCAATACGCTGGCCAAAATGGCCCACGGCATTGCCGACAACTTGCTGACCACTCTCTACCTGGCGGTACAGTGCCCGGTGGTGCTGGTGCCGTCCATGAATGAGGCCATGTACGCCCACCCGGCGGTACAAAAGAATCTACAAATTTTACGCGACAGGGGCTGCCATATCATGGAGCCGGACGCAGGAGAGCTGGCCTGCGGGGTGGTCGGCAAAGGGCGCCTGCCGGAGCCGTCCGATATTTTCTGCTTTACCCGGGCCGTGCTCTCCCCCAAGGATTTTCGCGGGGTGCGGGCCCTGGTTACGGCCGGGCCGACACGAGAACATTTTGATCCGGTGCGCTTTATTAGCAACCCTTCCACCGGGCTGATGGGGTATGCCATGGCCCGGGCGCTGTCCGAGCGGGGCGCCGCCGTGACCCTAATTAGCGGCCCCTGCAGCCTGAACTGCCCGGCGGGTGTGGAGCGAGTAGAGGTCTGCGCGGCTGAAGAGATGTACCGTGAAGTTTTGGCGCGCTTCCCAGAGTGCCACCTGGTGATCAAAGCTGCGGCTGTATCAGATTTCCGCCCGGCCACCGTTGCGCCCCATAAGCTTAAAAAAGGCGCCGGGGCGGAAACGGTGCGCCTGGAAGCCACTCCCGATATTTTAAAAGAGCTGGGGCGGCGCAAGCAAAACCAGGTCCTGGTGGGCTTTGCCGCGGAGACGAAGCAGGCGGAAACCTATGGGCGGGGGAAACTGGAAGAGAAAAATTTGGATCTAATCGTGGTCAACGATCTGACGGCGGCCGGCGCCGGTTTTGGCTCTTTAACCAACCGGGTTTCGCTGATTGACCGTTCCGGCGCGGTGGAGCGCCTGCCGCTGATGGAGAAAGAAACCCTGGCCCATCAAATCCTGGATCGCATTGTGAGCTTGCTGCCGCGCTAGAGCGGCAGATCCAAAAACAGCCCCAGCAGTCTCGGAGTAACCATTATTTCTACCAGCGCCGCCACCATAAGAAGAATGGTAACCAGGGGCAGCACGGAAATAGCTTCTTTCCAGATATACTTAAAGCTTTCCAGGCGGGTTTTCCCCGGCAGGGGCGAGGCTACACTATGATACCCGAATTTTAACCCCAGGGCGCCGCAGAGAAAAAAGGCGAACAGTTCAAAGATACCGTGCGGCGCTATCCCCAAGATAAGCAGGGGCAGAAGCGGAATGCCTGCTTCTGCGGCCTGGAAGGCGATGACGCCGATTATGGCGCCGTTTAGAACCAGGGTCAGCAGGGGGGTAATTCCGGCCACAGCCCCCAGAAGCAGCATTTGTGCCACGGTTATGAAATTATTTAGAAACAAAAGCACGATACCGGCAGCCGGGCTTTTCTCCAGGATGGTTGAAAACAGCTCCTGCAGCTGCTCCAGCTGGGCACCGGTAATCTGATCGAGCGGTTCACGGGGCGTTCCGGACACGGCGAAGAAAAAGATACCGCTGAGGAGAAAAATGATGGTAGCCATATACAGCCAGCTACGGTTTTGCCTGATCACCTGTCCTGCCGGTTTAAACAGCGTCAACATGGACTCCGCCCTTCATTTTGTTTTCAGCAGGGCCAATCTGCCGGATTTAATTCCAATCTTACCAGAAGATAATACTACGGTAAAGTTATGCGCCAATATGCCGAAATACTGATCGATTTAGTCAGCGATGCCGTGGACAGGCCTTTTCATTACCGCATTCCGCCGCATCTGCTGGGAAAAGTGCGGCCGGGGTGCGCGGTGACGGTTCCTTTTGGGAACAAGCGCTACCGCGGCTTCGTCATGCGGCTGTTAAAAGCTCCCGAGGTGTCCGCAGTGAAGGATATTGCGGCCCTGGAGACAGAGGAGCCCCTTCTCAACCGCGAGCAGTTAGCTCTCATTTCCTGGCTCTCGCACCGCTATTTCTGCCGTAAAATTGAAGCACTGCATGCCCTGGTTCCCGCTTTGCTGCGGCAGGGGCGCCGCCCGGCCCGGCCGCAGGTTTTTGCCCTGGCGCCCCGCGCTGAACCGGAAGATTTTAGCCGGGCGCCGGCCCAGGGACGTGCGGTGGAGATACTGAAAACCAGGGGCCCGCTGCCGCGCAGCGAGCTGGCCCGCCTCGGTGTAAGCAGCCGTGTCCTTCGCGCTCTGGAGGAAAAGGGGATTATCCGTGCTGCGGATGAAGCGGCGCTGGCGAAGCGGGAATCTGCCGCTGCTGTTGTCCCCACAGAGCCGCTGCAGCTAAAGGAGAGCCAGCAGCGCTGCTATGATCGGCTGATTGCGGCCCTGGACAGCCGACGCTGCAGCAAGCTGCTCCTGCACGGCATCACCGGCAGCGGCAAGACAGAAATATACCTGCAGGGGATCGCCCACTGCCTGGCCCAGGGCAGGAGCGCCCTGGTCATGGTGCCTGAAATTGCCTTGACTCCCCAGATGATTGAGTTGTTCCAGGGGCGCTTTCCCGGGCGCACGGCGGTGCTGCACAGCCGGCTCACTCCCTCTGAAAAGAGCAAGCAGTGGCTGCGCATCTGCTCCGGCGAAGCTGATGTGGTGCTGGGAGTACGCTCCGCCAGCTTTGCTCCCCTGAAGCAGCCGGGCTTGATCGTGCTGGACGAGGAGCATGACAACAGCTACAAGCAGGACGATGCGCCGCGCTACCATGCCCGGGAGGTGGCCTGGTGGAGGGCGCGCTACCACGGCGCTGTGCTGCTTCTGGGCAGCGCCACCCCTTCCCTGGAAAGCTACTACGAGGTTGAGCAGGGAAAGGCCGAGCTGTTGCGGATGGAAACCAGGGTTACCCCCTACCAGCGCCCGGAAGTGCAGGTCGTGGACATGCGGCAGGAGCTGAAGCAGGGGCATCGCCGCATTTTTAGCCGGCCTTTACTGGAAGAGCTGAATTGCGTTCTGGAGCGGGACGAGCAGGCCCTTCTTTTTTTAAACCGGCGCGGTTTCGCCAGCTTTGTTCTCTGCCGCGAGTGCGGCTTTGTGGTACGCTGTCCCTCTTGTGCTGTTTCGCTGACCCTGCACCTGGATCAGGCGCACATGGTCTGCCACTACTGCTCTCACGAATCACCGGTCCCGCAAACCTGCCCCTCCTGCGGCGGCTTTCGCATCCGCTATTTTGGTGCGGGCACACAGCGGGTGGAAAACGAGGTTAAAGAGCTTTATCCCGGGGTGGCCTTAATCCGCATGGACAGCGATACCACCTCTGCGCGGGGCGCCCACCAGCGCCTTTACCGGCAATTCCGCGAAGGAAAGGCGAAAATTTTAATCGGGACACAGATGATTGCCAAGGGCTTTGATTTCCCCAATGTAACCCTGGTTGGGGTGGTTGCTGCGGATACAGCCTTAAACCTGCCCGACTTCCGCGCGGCGGAGCGCACTTTTCAGCTCCTGACCCAGGTGGCCGGCCGCGCCGGCCGCGGCTCTCGGCCAGGAAAAGTAATTATCCAGACCTATCACCCCGACCATTACAGCATTGAAACTGCGGCGGAGCAGGATTACGAAGCCTTTTACCGCCTTGAGCTGGAAAATCGCCGCCAGTTGGGCTTTCCGCCCTTCAGCGACCTGATCCGCTTTCTTTTCACCGGCACCGACGAGTCCGCTGTCTGGAAGGCGGCTGTCTCCTTTACCCGGCAGCTGGAGCCCCTGCGGGACAGGGTGGATCTGCTTGGGCCGGCGCCGGCGCCGCTGCAGCGGTTAAAAACTTACTACCGCGTTCAAACTATTCTTAAAGGCAAGAAACTTGGCGCTTTAGCCCCGCGGCTGCGGAACGAAGCCAGGGCTTTCCGGCTGCGTAAAACGGAGCCGCCGGTGCGCCTGACGGTGGATTTCAATCCGCAGGTGGTGCTATAATGAAACAGGGTACAGGATACCGGAGACTGGAGAAGCAAAAGCCGGGAGAAACGATTTAAAGTAGGGGCTCCATTCCCCCTCCCCCCTCGTGGGGGAGGGCAGGGTGGTGCGCGTAACTTTTTTCGGCCAAAGCCAGGGTACAAGACTTTCTTTCCCCCTCTCCCTAACCCTCTCCCACCAGGGGAGAGGGAATGGCCGGGTTCCGGCGCCGGTTGGTGAATGGAGCTATTCCCCCTCCCCCCCTTGTGGGGGAGGGTCGGGGTGGGGGGGTGTAAGGTTTTTCTCCCGCTTCGCGCCAAACGTACTAATGATAATGGTTAATGGGGCAGCTTTAATCAGGAGGTGGGTATATGGCCGTGCGGCGGATTGTAACGCTAAACAACAGTGCTTTAAGGGAAAAGGCCCAGCCGGTGGCAAAAGTCAACAACGCCATCGTGAGGCTGCTGGACGATATGGTCGATACGATGATCGAGGCGAAGGGCGTTGGGCTCGCCGCGCCGCAGATCGGCATTGCGAAACGCTTAATTGTGGTGGATGCCGGGGACAACCAGTATTTGCAGCTGGTGAACCCGTGCATTGTTGAAAGAACCGGAAGCTGCCTCGACGTGGAAGGATGCCTGAGCATACCCGGAGTATACGGTGAAGTGGACCGTGCCGAAAAAGTGGTGGTAACAGCCCTGGACAAGGACGGAAAGGAAATACGTCTAACGGCAGAAGGATTGCTGGCCCGGATTTTCCAGCACGAAATTGATCATCTCAACGGGATCTTGTTTATTGACCGGGCCACGCGCCTCCTCGATCCCGAGGAATTAAATGATCAAGACCGGGAGGAAAAAGAATGAGGCTAATCTTTATGTGTACCCCGGACTTTGCTCTGCCCTCCCTGGAAATGCTCCGGCAGAGCCGGCACTGCCTGGAAGCCGTGGTGACCCGGCCCGATCGACCGCGGGGCCGGGGGAAAAAGGTGCTTTCTCCGCCGGCTAAAGAGTGGGCTCTCCGGCACGGCATCCAGGTTTTTCAACCCGGGCACATGAAAGATGAAGCCTTTGTCCATAGTATTAAAAAGATAAAGCCTGACCTCATTGTCACCGCCGCTTACGGCTGCTTTTTGCCCCTGGAGCTGCTGCAGCTGCCGCCGCTGGGCTGCATCAACCTGCATGCATCGCTGCTGCCGGCTTACCGGGGTGCGGCGCCGATCCACCGCGCCATCATGGACGGGGCCACGAAAACCGGTGTCAGCATCATCATGATGTCCCCGGAGATGGATGCCGGTGATATTATCCTGCAGCAGAGCGAACCGATTTATGAATGGGATACAGCGGGAAGCCTCCATGACCGGTTGGCGCAAAAAGGGGCCGCCCTGCTGGTAGAGGCCATCGAAAGGCTGGCTGAAGGCAGCGCCGTGCTTACCCCCCAGGATCACGGGGCGGCCACTTATGCTCCGCCCCTGGGGCCGGAAGAGGAAATAATCGATTGGAACCGCAGCGCCGCAGAGCTTCATAACCAGGTCCGGGGGATGAACCCGTGGCCGGGCGCTTACACTACTTTCGACGGGAAGCGGCTTAAACTCTGGCGCTCCAGGCCCGCCGACATCAAAATAGATGCTCCCTCCGCCCCGGGGACAGTACTGGAGATCGACCGGGATAGCATGTTCATTGCCACGGGAGCCGGGATCCTGGCCGTGCAGGAGGTGCAGCCCCAGGGCAGGCGTTCCATGGCGGCGGCCGATTTCTGCCGCGGCTATCGCATCGTCCCGGGAGCGGTGTTGGGTCAGGAGGCAGGCGACAGGAGTTAAAAAACCGGAGGACTTCATGCCCGGACAGGGCGAAGCTTTTTTCAAATTGCGGCGCGGCGGACCGCAGCTCCCGGACAAGCATGGCCTGAACAGTTGCAGGGGCGCAGTGTGCTGCGCCCGTTGTTTTAAGTTAAGGTGGAAAGCAAGGACCGTTTCCACTTGATCGGAAGGTGTGCCGATGCAGCAGCATAAGCGGATTAGGGATCGGAAAACTCCTGCGGCAGGGGCAAGCCGGAGGGGGAGGGGCCGGCAGGAACCGCCAACTGCCCGCGAGGCCGCCTTGCAGGCGCTGCTGCGGGTGGAGCGGGATGGGGCCTACCTGAACCTGGCGCTGCCCCCGCTGCTGGCCGGACTAGCACCCCAGGAGCGAGGGCTGGCTTCCCGGATCGCCACCGGCACGATCCAGCATCTTAATACTATTGACTGGGCCTTGAATTTATTTTTAACAAGCCCGCTGCACAAGCTCACCCTGGCCATGCGCAACCTGCTTCGCCTCAGCGCCTATCAGCTACTCTACCTGGACCGGGTTCCGGCTCACGCCGTGGTGGACGAAGCGGTGCGCCTGGCCCGGCGCTACGGGCATCGCGGTGTGGCCGGCCTGGCCAACGCGGTGCTGCGCCGCCTGTCCGCGGAGAAAGATGATCTCCCCTGGCCGGATGCGACTGCCAACGCCGCGGAGTACCTGTCCCTGCGCTACAGCCATCCCCAGTGGATGGTCAAACGCTGGATCGAGCGCTACGGTGCAGCTGAAGCAGAAAGCCTTTGCCGCGCCAACAACGAGACAGCCCCCCTCTCCCTGCGTCCCAACACCCTGCGCACCACGGCGGCACAGCTGCGCGAAAGGCTAAGCACAGAAAGGGTGGAGGCCGCTTTCAGCCCCCGTGTCCCGGGGATGCTGCTGGTTAATCCCCACGGTTCCCTTGTGGAACTGGACAGCTATAAGGATGGGCTGTTCACCATTCAGGGTGAAAGCTCTGCCCTGGTGGCGCCCTGTTTAGATCCCGGGCCGGAGCAAATGGTCCTGGACCTATGCAGCGCGCCGGGGGGGAAGACGACGCACCTGGCCGAGCTGATGCTGGACCGCGGCGTTATTCATGCTGTCGATATTCATCCTCACCGGCTGCAGCTGGTGCAGAGGGCGGCTCAGCGGCTCGGCCTCTCTTCAATCCGTACCCTTGAAATTGACGGCCGAAAAATTGGCGCGGCCGGCCTGCCGCTTCAGCAGTGTATTCTGGTCGACGCCCCCTGCACCGGTCTGGGGGTGATCCGCCGCCTGCCGGAGCTGAAATGGCGCCGGCGCGAAGAAGAGCTGCTCCGGATGCAAAAGCTCCAGCTGGAGCTGCTGGAAGCGGCGGCTAGCATGCTGGCTCCGGGGGGAAAACTGCTCTACAGTGTTTGCACCAATGAGCCGGAGGAGACGATGGCTGTGGCACGGTCTTTTTCGGCGCGGCACCCGGAGCTGAAACTGCAGGCAGGGCCGGGTCGGCTGCCCGATCCGCTGTGCACTGCTATCGGCGAAGATGGGACCATAAACTTATTGCCGCACCGCCATGGCCTGGATGGCTTTTTTATTGCCCTCTGGCGCCGGCAATCCGG
Organism: Bacillota bacterium; assembly: GCA_029782095.1. Taxonomy (GTDB): domain Bacteria; phylum Bacillota; class Dethiobacteria; order DTU022; family DTU022; genus JAKPEE01. The sequence goes on from JAKOVL010000079.1 coordinate 20,842, forward strand.
CTGATATGGCACATAACAGAGATAACAGGCGAAATATGCTGCTCTATTGTTGTTTTTCACTATTTTTGCTATACTTGACTTGATCTAAAAGCACCCCCGGGAGGTGTTGCATTGCAGCTTGTCGGCCTATCCAATCCGGGACGGGAGCGTTCTCGCAATGAAGACAGCTTTCTGTTACGCAGTGAAGGCTCTATTGCTTTACTGGCCGTGGCCGACGGCATGGGCGGGCATGTTGCCGGAGATGTGGCCAGTGCCCTCGCCGTTTCTGCACTGGAGCGCTGCTGGAATGACATGAACCGGGAAGAGCTTGACCGGCAGCAGATGGCTGCTGTGGTCAGGCATATGGTTAGCGAAGCCAATCAATCTATTTTAACCAATTCTGCCGGTGATGCCGGCAAGCAGGGTATGGGCACCACTTTGACGGTGGCGCTGCTCTACGGCTGCAACCTGGCGCTCGGCCACGTGGGAGACAGCAGGGCCTATTTGATTGAAGGAAACGAAATCAAGCTGCTGACAGAAGATCATTCCCTGGTGGAGCAGTTAATCCAGCAGGGGAGCGTCTCTCCCGAAGAGGCGCAAATGCATCCGCAGCGCCATATCCTCACCCGGGCGCTGGGAACAAGCTCTGCCGAGATTGATTTAAGCGAACTGACCGTGGCTGAAAATTCGTCTTTGCTCCTATGCACCGACGGACTAACCACCCTGGTTCAAGATGACGAAATTTTAGAGATTATTCTTGCCTCGCAGGCTGACCCCTGTTCGACTGCTGCAGAACTGATTAACCTGGCCAATGAGAGGGGCGGCTTTGACAATATTACAGTGGTCTTGGCTACTGGCATCGGGAGGCATGCAGGTTAATGGTCGGTAAAGTGCTGGCTGGAAGATATGAGCTGCTGGAAAAAATAGGTGAAGGCGGCATGTCCCGGGTGTACCGGGGCCGTGACAATCTGCTTCGCCGCTCGGTTGCGGTAAAAATATTGAAGGATCAGATGACCGGCGACGCCGATTTTATCAGGCGCTTCCGCCGGGAAGCGCAGGCGGCGGCGGGCCTTTCCCATCCGCATATTGTTAATGTTTACGATGTGGGAGAAGAAAATGAAATATATTACATTGTCATGGAGTATGTGGACGGTAAAAATCTGAAACAATATATCCGGGAAAAAGGCCGCCTGGCCGTCTCTGAAGCGGTAGCCATAGCCCGGCAAATTGCCGAAGCCCTGGCGCAGGCCCATGCCGCCGGCGTCATTCATCGCGACATCAAGCCGCAAAACATTCTTTTTTCCAGGGATGGACAGGTAAAGGTGGCTGATTTTGGCATCGCCATCGCTGCCGACGGCTCCACCCTGACCTGCAGTGATGACGTATTCGGCTCGGTGCACTACTTCTCTCCCGAACAGGCCAGGGGCAACCTGGCCGGCAAGCAGTCTGACCTTTATTCCCTGGGCATTATCCTTTATGAAATGGTGACGGGGCGGGTGCCGTTCTCCGGTGAAAGCCCTGTTTCCGTGGCCATGAAACATGTTCAGGAGCCGATTGAGCCGCCGCGGCGCCTGGTCCCCAGCATCCCTGAACCGCTGGAACGCATTATTCTAAAGGCGGTCCAGAAAGAGCCGGCTAAACGCTACCAGGATGCCGAGAGTTTTCTCGAAGATTTAAAATTGTTCCAGGATAAAGGCTTCTCCCGGGCTGTGCCCGAAACAGCCGCTGTTGACGATGAGGAAACAATTGTGCTGAAACCGGTCACCGCCCCGCCTCCGGACAAGTTATGGAGGAGAAGCTGGTTTTGGCCCCTGGTAATCGTTATATTCCTGAGCAGCACTTTGCTGGTGGGCTTCATTGCCGCCCGCGACCTGCTCTTCCCCGCCGAGGTGGTGGTTCCGGAAGTGCGGGAGCTGCCCCAGAACGACGCGGTGGCAGTGCTGCAAGAGCACGGCTTGCGCCCCAATCCCACCGTCACCTATGTCTATGACGATACCATACCCGTGGGGCATGTGGTGCGCACCGATCCCTTTCAAGGGCGCACTGTCCGCAAAAAACGGACCATCGAGCTGTATGTCAGCAAGGGACCGGAATATATTCTGGCGCCGGATCTTTATCTGAAAACGGAAAATGAAGCTAGGATCTTGCTGCAAGAGATGGATTTGATCCCGGACGTGATCCGCGAAAGCCACGACGAAGTTCCTGAAGGAAAAATTTTCCGCCAGGTGCCCAGCGCCGGTTCCCGCCTGGCCCGGGGCGAACAGGTGGTTATCTACGTGAGCCAGGGGGGCAGGCCTTTTCCGGTGATGAACCTGATCGGGATGAGCCGCGAAAAGGCGGAGGAATATTTACAGCAGGAGGGGCTGAAACCCCGCCTGGTATATCAAGCTTCTGATGAACCCGCGGGCACCGTGGTAGCCCAGTTTCCCGAACCGGGCCAGGGCGTAAAGCGGGGCCAGACCGTGGATCTGGTGATCAGCACGGGCCCGGTTGAATGAAGTTAACAGGGACGCTGCCGCCCGCCGTTTTTGGGCTCGTTTGTGGTAAAATCTTCCGGGCTGCAGGCTCGCCGAAACCGGCCCGCCTGCAGCCCGGCCAAGGCTATGCCGCCCTGTTTGCTCTTGCAATGCTAGTGTTGAGAAGGAGGTCTTTATTTCCCTGGAAGGGATTATTGTTCAGGCCACCGGGGGATTTTTCCTGGTACGCGATGCACAAAACCAGGAGTATCTCTGCCGGGCGCGGGGAAAGCTGAAACGGCAGAAAAATAACCTGATGGTGGGCGACCGGGTGCTTTTCAGCATCACGCGTGCCGCTTCCGGAGCAGGGGAACCCCCGCAAGGGGTCGTGGAGGAGCAGCTGCCTCGCCGCAACTGCCTCTATCGCCCCAGGGTGGCCAATGTTGACCTGCTGGTTTTGGTCATGGCCCTGAAAGAACCCGCCCCGGACTGGCAGCTGGTCAGCCGCCTTTTGGTGCTGGCCGAGCGGCAGGAAATGAAGGCGCTGCTATGCCTGAACAAGATGGATCTGCTTTCTGCGGACGAGCTAACGGAGGTTACCGGTACCCTTGATCCTTTCCCCTATCCTTATATTCCGACCAGCGCCCTCTTGGGCCGGGGGGTCGATGCGCTGAAAGCACGGCTCCAGGGGATGGTGACGGTTTTCGCCGGGCCGTCCGGTTCAGGCAAGTCATCGTTGCTGAACGCTGTTCAGCCGGGCCTTTCGCTGAAAACAGCCGCTGTCAGCGAAAAATCAAAACGGGGCCGCCATACCACCCGCACGGTGTCGCTTCTGCCCCTGGAGGGAAGCGGTGCAGTGGTGGATACCCCGGGCTTTTCCCGGCTGGAATTTTATGACCTGGAGCCGGAGCAGCTGCCCGCATATTTCCCGGAAATAAAAGCTCGGGCAGCTCAATGCTCTTTTAACAACTGCTTCCATATCAGTGAGCCGGGATGCGCCGTAAGGGATGCAGTCAGCGCTTCGCAGATCAATGGGCTGCGCTACGAACATTATAAGCTCTTTTACCAGGAGCTGCTTGATAGGAGAAAATGATCAACCATGCCCAAAAAAATTAAAGTTGCCCCGTCGTTGTTGTCCGCTGATTTCGGTATGCTGCGGGAAGCGGTCCGCCTGGTGGAGTCACACGGCGCCGACTGGATCCACCTCGATATCATGGACGGGCATTTCGTGCCAAGCATTACCATGGGGCCGCTGGTGGCGCAATGGTTGAGGCCCCACACCGGCCTGTTCCTCGACGCCCATTTAATGGTCAGCAATCCCGAAGACCATCTTGAAGCCTTTGCCAGGGCCGGTGTTGACTCCATAACCGTCCATGCCGAAGCGACGGCGCACCTGGATCGAGTATTGCGGAAGATAAGCGGCCTGGGAGTCAAGGCCGGGGTGGCCCTCAACCCGGCCACGCCCCCGGAAGTGCTGGAATATGTATGGCCCCTTCTGGACCTGGTCCTGGTGATGAGCGTGAATCCCGGAGCCGGAGGCCAATCTTTTATCCCGGCAGTGCTGCCGAAGATCGCTTATTTGGCACAGCGCATCCGGGAGGTCAAGCCGGATGCGGCGCTGCAGGTGGACGGCGGCATTAACCTGGAGACTGCGCCGGCGGTCATTGAAGCGGGCGCCAATGTTCTGGTGGCCGGTTCCGCCGTGTTTAAAGATCAAGACGGCCTCAAATTGATCCAGGCTTTTAAAGCGCTGGGCGGTGAAACAAAGGCTGTTTAAAATAAATAAGTTATGTTATAATTAATTGACCGTTTTCTTCGGGGTCTGGTGAGAAGGAACACTCCTTCAATTCCGAACCGGCGGTGATTTCCGGCCCAGGGCCGGGATAAGCCCGCGAGCCGCAAGGCCGACCCGGTGCGATTCCGGGGCCGACAGTAAAGTCTGGATGGGAGAAGAAACGGCGGCTTATTCAGTCGTGTTTTGATCCCAGACCCTGAAGCTTCCGGTTCAGGGTTTTTCTTATGCATTTTTTGCGGCGTGGTGATCTTTTTGGACATGGATGAAAAGTATATGTGGATGGCCCTGGATTTGGCCCGCCAGGGCCGCGGCCGGACCAGTCCCAACCCCATGGTTGGCGCAGTGCTGGTTAAGGACGGCGCGGTGGTGGGATCAGGCTACCACCAGGCCGCGGGCCTGCCCCATGCTGAAATTGTCGCCCTGCGCAAAGCCGGGGAAAAGGCAAGGGGGGCCGTCCTCTATGTTAACCTGGAGCCCTGCTCGCACCATGGCCGCACCCCTCCCTGCACCGACGCCCTGATCAAAGCGGGCGTTAAGGAAGTGGTGGCCGCCATGAGCGATCCCAACCCCTTGGTCGCCGGAACCGGCTTTCAAAAGCTTCAGGCAGCCGGTATAAAGGTTAGACAAGGTGTTCTCGAAGAGAAAGCGCGCCGGCTCAACGAGGTCTTTATCAAGTACATTACCACCGGGAGGCCCTTTGTTGCGGTGAAGGCGGCCATGAGCCTGGACGGCAAGATTGCCACCCGCACCGGCGAGTCCCGATGGATAACCGGTGAAAGATCGAGGCAGTACGTGCACCGGCTGCGTGACCGTGTTGACGCCATTGCCGTCGGCATCGAAACGGTTTTAAGCGACGATCCCCGCCTGACCACCCGGCTGGAGGGGGAAAAGGGGAAAGATCCGCTGCGGGTGGTAGTGGACAGCACCGCCCGCCTGCCCCTGGACGCCCGGGTGATCAGCTCCGGCACCCGGAGCAGGCTGCTCCTGGCCACCACCTCCGCCGCCCCCCCGGACAAGTGCCGCGCCCTGCAGGAGAAAGGGGTGGAAGTGATGGTCCTGCCTTCCCGGAAAGGCAGGGTGAACCTGGAAGAATTAATGCGCCAACTGGGGGAAAGAAAGATCACTTCACTCCTGGTGGAAGGCGGCGGCACGCTGAACTATAGCTTGCTGGAAGCGGGGTTGGTCGATAAGCTGTATCTATTTATCGCCCCGCTGATTATCGGCGGAAAGGACAGCCCCACCCCCTTTGCCGGTGAAGGGGTCGCTTCTTTAAACAAGGCCTGGCGGCTGGAGCAGGTGGAGATAAAACAATTTGACCAGGATTTGCTTTTGACCGGCTACCCCCGGAAACAATAGGGATGCACCGGCTTTTGCAAAAAAAGGCTGAAACAATTGTTGGGGTGCAGCGTGCTGCGCCCGCGGGCAAACCGACTGGTTAGCTTAGCCCAGATTATACCAAACAAGGCAGCGGAGTTCTATTCTACGCCCGCGGAGGTGATGACGTCGCAATGTTTACCGGAATTGTTGAAGAGATGGGGCGGTTAAAAGCACGGGAAGGCTCCGCGCGGGGCGCCACCCTGGTAATCGCCGCCCAAAAGGTTCTGGAAGGCTTAAAGATAGGGGACAGCATCGCCGTGAACGGAGTCTGTCTTACCGCCACCTCTTTTGATCGAAGCAGCTTTACCGCGCAGGTAATGCCGGAGACGCTGCGCAAAACCGACCTGGAGAGCCTGTCGCCCGGCCAGCCGGTCAACCTGGAGCGGGCCCTGGCCTTGGGCGACCGCCTGGGCGGCCACCTGGTCAGCGGCCACGTGGACGGAACGGGAATCCTGTCCTGGCGGCGCCCCGAAGGCAACGCGGTAATCGTCTTTATTCAGGCTTCGCCGGAGCTGCTGCGCTATATTATCCCCAAGGGCTCCGTGGCCGTGGACGGAGTCAGCCTGACAGTGGCCTCTGTTGACCGCAAAGGTTTCAGCGTTTCGTTGATTCCCCACACCGCTGCTGTGACCACCCTGGGCCAAAAACAGCCCGGCGCGGTGGTGAACATCGAAACCGATCTGATCGGCAAGTACGTGGAAAAGCTGCTGCAGCCCTACCGGGCCGCTGAAGCGCCGCCGGGAGAGAAAATAACCATGGCGATGCTTCGTGAAAACGGTTTTTGGGATAGTTAAAGGCCGGCCCAGGGGAGAGGACAGGCTTTACTGAGGACGCAACCCATTATGGTTTTTGTTTCATCATACAGGAGGTAATGACTGTGGCTAAATTTAACACCATCGATGAAGCCCTGGAAGAGCTGAAAGCGGGACGTATGATTGTCGTGGTCGACGATGAAGACCGTGAAAACGAAGGAGACCTGGTCATGGCTGCTTCAAAGGCTACGCCGGAAGCAATCAATTTCATGATCTGCCAGGGTCGCGGGCTGGTTTGCGTGCCCCTGACCGCTGAGCGGCTGCGGGAGCTGGATCTGCCCCAGATGGTCAGCCGCAATACCGATAGCCATGAAACAGCCTTTACTGTTTCCGTTGACGCCCATGATGTCAGCACGGGAATTTCCGCCCAGGAGCGGGCCCGGACCATCAGGGCGCTGGTTGACCCGGCCACCAGGCCCTCAGACCTGCGCCGCCCCGGGCATATATTCCCCCTGCAGGCCAAGGAGGGCGGCGTGCTGCGCCGGGCCGGACACACGGAGGCGGCGGTGGACCTGGCGCGGATGGCGGGCCTGGAGCCGGCGGGCGTCATCTGCGAGATTATCAATGAAGACGGCACCATGGCCAGGGTGCCGCAGCTGATGGAATTCTGCAAGCAGCACCAGTTGAAGATAATTACCATCGCCGACCTGATCCAATACCGCATGAAAAAAGAGAAGCTGGTCTGGCGCTCGGCTACGGCCAGTTTGCCTACCGTGCACGGCAATTTCACCTTGATCGCTTATGAAAACAGCGTTGACGGACAAACCCATTTGGCCCTGGTCAAAGGGGAAATTGACCCCGAACAGCCGGTCTTGGTAAGGGTTCATTCGGAATGCCTGACCGGAGATGTTCTCGGCTCCCTGCGCTGCGACTGCGGCAACCAGCTGCACCAGGCCCTGAAACAGATCAATGAGCACGGCAGCGGCGTTCTGTTGTACATGCGCCAGGAGGGCCGGGGCATCGGCCTGTTGAACAAACTGCGGGCGTACGAACTGCAGGACCAGGGGAAAGATACCGTTGAGGCCAATGAAGCCCTCGGGTTCGAGGCCGACCTGCGCGATTATGGCGTGGGGGCGCAGATTTTGGTTGACTTAGGCGTGCGGCAAATCCGCCTGTTGACCAACAATCCGCGAAAAATTAAAGGGCTGGAAGGATACGGGTTAAATATTGTGGAGCGGGTTCCCATCGAGATCCCCCCCTGCGATTATAACAGCCGCTACCTGGCTACCAAAAAGTGCAAACTGGGCCATTACCTGGAGCTGCCATAGATCGGATACAGAAGAAAAACGGGAAAGAGCGGAGTAGTGGTGGCAGCAAGCAGCCTGTAACCGGTGTTCGTGGATTTAAATTAACCCATGCAAAATTGGAACAGGTGAGCCAGCCTGTTCCCTCCCCCCTGGTGGGATGATCCGGGCACACACTTAACACCGGGAAGCGAAAAAAAGAATGATTACGCGCTGAAAGTCCCCCTTTTCTAAAGGGGGATTTAGGGGGATTATCAATACCTGCAAAACCACGGTGTTAAAATAGAGTTGCCATAATAAGATAGGGAACACCACCCCTGGTGTCAAGTGTGGGTAAAAACTACCCTGGTGGGGGAGGCCAGGGATGGGGGGGAGGGTGAAGAACCCTCCCGGTAGTTGCCGGCGGCCACTGCCGTAAGAATGTCGGAGAACGGATAGATGTTATCGTCTTTATGTGGCTAAATTTAAAGAAAAGGTAGGTAAGCCTGCAACGAAACTGCAAAGGAGGAATAAATATGAAAACTTACGAAGGACAACTGGTGGCCCGGGATTATCGCTTTGCCATTGTGATCAGCCGTTTTAACGAGTTCATATCTCACCGGCTGCTGGGAGGGGCGCTGGATGCCCTCAAGCGGCATGACGCGATGGAAGAAAACATTGAAGTGATCTGGGTGCCCGGTGCTTTCGAAGTACCTTTAATGGCCCAGAAAGCAGCCAAAAGCGGCCGTTTTGACGCGGTGATCTGCCTGGGAGCGGTCATCCGCGGCAGTACGCCCCATTTTGAGTACGTGGCCGCCGAGGTATCCAAAGGTATTGCCAAAGTTAGCCTCGATACCGGGGTACCCGTGATTTTCGGCATTATTACCTCCGATACCCTGGAACAGGCCATTGAGAGGGCCGGTTCAAAAGCCGGCAACAAGGGTTGGGACGCCGCTGTCAGCGCCATCGAGATGGCCGACCTCATTCACCGGGTGAATGCAGCCGGGTCTCTTTAAGCGAAGCAGAGCCTACGGCAAATCCCAGTCCCCAGGTAAAAAGGATCTGCCGGGTTAGCGCCTCCTGCAGGGAAGGCTGCGCGGCAATGGCCATCTTCTGCCCCAGGCGGAACAGCGCCTGCTCTTCCAGCAGATCCCATAACTCGGTTTCAAAGGTTTCGATTAACTCGTTAAATAGAGCTTCCTGGGCCAACAGGAAGCTCTTTCCTTTTTCAAAATGCTCGTCCAGGTATTTCTGCGTGCCAAGTTTCAAATGGGAGTCCTCCTTTAACCGCTGTGAACCTTTACCCGCATATCCGCGAGTGTTTTGATCAAATGGCGGATAGAACCGTAAGGATGGCAGGCAGCGAAATTTATGGCAATTTTATTGTTTCCCTTTTCGGGAAAAATAAAACCACTAATCACAGCGGAGGTGAGACCCTTGTCCATTCCCTGCAAAGCGCGGTGCATGAACCAGCGCAACAATCAATGCCTGCTGGATGATGAAAGGATCCGCCAGAGCCGGGTTGAATTTGGCGAGGATTGGGACCCGGCCAACCAGTGCGTGGGGTACCAGCCCCGCAAAGAAAAAGAATCGGCCAAAAGACGCAAGCGGTAAGTTTGTGTATTTTTATTTTCCGCGACCGGGCGCTGCAAGTTAACTCCTCAGCCTTAAGTTTTACCGGGCTGAGGAGTTAATTTTTCTGTGGCAGGCAGCGCCTACTGGCAGGGCCGCTGTCTTCAGCAAGAGCGGAGCGATCCCTTCTTTTGCGCTGCCCGGGGTTTGCCCAACGGCGACCGCTCAATAATACTGGTAATAACTGTGTTGCTATGCTATGATAATGGATAGCATTCAGGCAAAGGAGCAAAAACCAGTGGAAGCAGAGGCGCGCAAGAAATTTTTAATCATTGACGGAAACAGCCTCATTTATCGCGCTTTTTACGCCCTGCCCCTTTTGCAGAGCAGCCGCGGCGAGCATACCAATGCCACCTACGGCTTTACCAATATGCTGCTCAAATTGCTGGAGGAAGAGAAGCCGCACTACCTGGTTGTGGCCATGGATCATCCGGCCCCCTCTTTTCGCCACGGGTTATATGCTGAATACAAGGGCCACCGGGAAAAAACTCCCGATGAGCTGCGCGAACAGGTGCAGCGCATCAGGGATATTCTCGAAGCGATGCACGTGACCGTCCTGGAAGTGGAGGGTTACGAGGCCGATGATATCATTGGAACCCTGAGCGCCCTCGCCGGCAAGTCGCACCTGGAAACCACGGTGGTTACCGGCGATGCGGACCTGCTGCAGCTGGTGGGCGATGAAGGGGTTACGGTCATGCTGACCCGCAAGGGGATCACCCAGATGGACCGCTATGATCGGGATAAGCTGGCCGAGCGCTACGGCCTGGAGCCGTCGCAAATGATCGACTACAAGGCCTTGAAAGGGGACCCCTCGGATAATATCCCCGGCGTCCCCGGCATCGGGGACAAGACAGCCCGCCGCCTGCTGCAGGAGCACGGCACCCTGGAGCGCCTTTATGAAAACCTGGACAAACTGGGCGGCAAGCTGCGGCAAAACCTGGAGCAGTACCGTGATCAGCTTTTTACCGGCCGCAGGCTGGTTGCCCTATGCCGCGATGTGCCCCTGCCCTTTACCCTGGAGCAGTATAGCTTTGCGCCCGATTACCGCCGCCTGGCGGAGCTCTTTGCAGAGCTTGAATTTAAAAGCTTATCCGCCAGGGTGAAACAGCTGCTGCCCGAATCTCCATCCCCGGAGAGCAACATCTGTCTTGAGGGCGAGAAGGTTCGTTCCGCTGCCGACCTGGTCCGGCTGCTGGAGGGGATCCCGGCAGATGGCGTCCTGGTAGTCCTGGTGGAGCCGCCCGCCGGGCGCCCTTACTGGCGGGAACCGCTGGCAGTAATCGCCCTGGCGCCGGACCGTAAAAAAGGTTATTATTTAAACCTGGAAAAATTTAAACCCGGTGAAGAGGCCGCCTGGAAGGCCCTGGCCCGGGTTTGGGAGCGGGGTGTGACCGTCTGCTGCCACGACGGCAAGTACCTGGCCAACTACCTGCACCATCGCGGGCTCAAGGAACCGCCCCGCATCTTCGATATTCGGCTGGCTGCTTATTTGCTGGATCCGGCCCGCAGCAGTTACGATTTGCCCTACCTGCTTCAGCAGTACCTAAATCTCAAGGTGGCGGTGGAGGAAAAGGGCGGCCGTAAAACGCCCCGGGACCCGGAGCAGGAAGGCCTGCGGCTGGCTTCCTGGGCCTGCAGCCTGATTGAGCTAAAAGAAAAGCTGGAACAGCGCCTGGCGGAACATTCACTGGATAAGCTCTACTACGATCTGGAACTGCCCCTGGCCGGGGTCCTGGCCCGCATGGAGCGCCGGGGCATGGCCGTGGATTTAACGTTTTTACAAGACTATGCTGCGGAGATCCACAGCCGCGTCGAAACCCTGGAGGATGAAATTTATCGTCTCGCCGGGGAGCGGTTTAACCTTAATTCTCCACAGCAGCTTTCGGCCATTCTTTTTGAAAAGCTTAAGCTTCCGGTAATCCGGAAAACCAAGACCGGCTTCTCCACCGACGCTAAAGTGCTGGAAGAGCTGGCGCCCCATCACGAAATCGTGGAGAAGATACTCTATTACCGGCAGCTGATCAAGCTGGAAGGGACTTACCTGTCAGGGCTGGCCCCGCTGGTGGATCCGGTCAAGAAAAAAATATACACCACGCTGAATCAAACGGTCACCGCTACGGGGCGGCTGAGCAGCAGCGAGCCCAACCTGCAGAACATCCCCATACGCATGGAGGAGGGGCGCCGCATCCGCCGCGCCTTTGTCCCTTCACAAAAGGGTTATATTTTTTTAACCGCTGATTATTCCCAGATTGAGCTGCGTGTTCTGGCCCATTTATCCCAGGATCCGATCCTGCTGGAAGCATTCCGCCAGGACCAGGATATCCACCGGCGCACCGCTGCCGAGGTCTTTCGCGTCCCCCCGGAAGAGGTCACTGAGGCCATGCGCAAGAAAGCCAAGGCGGTGAACTTCGGCATCATCTATGGCATCAGCGACTATGGCCTGGCCCAAAGCCTGGGAGTTTCCCGCCAGGAGGCGCGCCAATATATTGACAGCTATTTTGAACGCTACCAGGGAGTAAAGCAGTACACCCGCCGGGTCATCGAGGAAGCCCGTGAGCGCGGCTTTGTCACCACCCTGCTGTCGCGGCGCCGCTACCTGCCTGAGCTGCGCTCCAGCCATTACGGACGGCGCAGTTTTGCCGAGCGGATTGCTCGCAACACGCCGATCCAGGGATCGGCGGCCGATATAATCAAAATAGCCATGCTGCGCATTGACGAGGTTATCCGCCAGGGTGGATTTAAGGCGGCGATGCTGCTGCAGATCCACGACGAGCTGCTATTTGAGCTGCCCGAAGAAGAGCTGCCCTTTTTTGCCCCCGTGCTCCGGCGGGAAATGGAGCAGGCCATCAGCCTCAATGTCCCCCTGAAGGTGGATCTGCAGTGGGGCCGCAACTGGGATGAACTGCAGCCCCTTTAGCAGGCGCAGCGCATTTAAGGAGAAAAAGTATGCCTGAACTGCCCGAAGTGGAAACAATCCGGCGGGGCCTGGAGCCGCTGATCGCAAACAAGGTTTTCACCCGCCCCGTCTTGCTTTTCCCCGGTTCAATTCGCCACCCGGAGCCGGATCGGTTTTGTGAACAGCTGGAAGGCCGCCGCATCATCGCCGTAAAAAGGCATGGCAAATACCTGCTTCTCGAGCTGGATTGCGGCCTTTTGGTCGTGCACCTGCGCATGACCGGGCGCCTGGTGTACCTGGAGAAAGGAGAGCCGCCGTCCGGTCACCTGAGGGTGGTGCTGCCTTTTCAGGACGGCTCCTTCTTGTATTTTAGCGATATGCGCAAGTTTGGCGGCCTCTGGCTGCTGGAAAGCAAAGATGATCTGTCCCCGGCGGGAATGCATCGCCTCGGGCCTGACATCTATGAGCAGGTTACGGAGGAGAAGTTTCTGGAGCTGCTGCAAAAGAGGCCCCGGGCGCGGCTTAAGCCCCTTCTGTTGGATCAGCTTTTCGTGGCCGGACTGGGCAATATCTACGTGGATGAAAGTCTGCACCGCTGCCGCCTTCATCCCTGCCGGGAAGCGGGGTCCCTTTCGCGGGAAGAGGGCAAGGCCCTGTTCCGGGCGATCCGGGCGGTCCTGGAGGAGGGTATTCGCTGCGGGGGGACCAGTTCCCGCGATTACCGCGATGCCCGGGGAGAGAAGGGCACCTTCCAGGAGCGGCTGGCTGTTTACGGCCGCAAGGGGTGCCTCTGCCGCTGCGGCGCGGCCATTGAGCGCACCGTGGTGGCGGGAAGGGGAACCTATTACTGTCCGCGATGCCAGGAGGAGAAGGAAGGACCGCCATGAGCGTCAATTCAGGCCGGCAGCAAATGTTTCATATTCGGGGGCGGGGATGAACTATTTTCCCCCTCTCCCTAGCCCTCTCCCACCGGGGGAGAGGGGAACGCCGAATCCCGGCACCGGTTGGGCAGCATACTCCCTCCCCCCTGGTGGGGGAGGGCCGGGGTGGGGGGGCGAACGCCAGGAGTAATTGGCCTGTTGAATCACAGGATCAGCCCTGCCTCCATATGATAACAGGGCAAGATGTTACATAGGAGGCAGATCAATTGCTCCCTGGTGTAGTGTGGCTGCTGGCCGTGGCCGTAAGCATTGACGGCTTCAGCGTCGGTTTATCCTGCGGCCTGCGCAAACTAATTATTCCCTTGCCGTCGCTGCTGGTGATCTGCTGCTCTTCGGCCACGGCGGTGGGAGTGTCGATGCTGCTGGGCAGCGGCGTGGCGCAGCTGCTGCCGGCGCAGTATGTGGCCGCCTTTGGGCGCGGCATATTGATCTTAATCGGACTTTATGTTACCCTGCAGAATATGATTGAGCCGCGGCGGGAATCCTCACCGCCGGAACAAGAAGGGGAGCACGGCAAACCGCGCTCTTTAGCAGCCCTGCTGCGCCGTCCCGAAGACGCCGACCTGGATCGCTCGGGAACCCTCAGTATAAAAGAAGCGCTGCTTTTGGGCGCCGCCCTGGCGGCGGACGCTTTTGGAGCCGGGTTTGGAGCGGCGATGATCGGAGCACCGCTGCTGTTTACCGCTCTGGCCGTGGGACTGGTAAAACTGATCCTGGTACCCCTGGGGGTGCTGGCCGGACGGCTGCTGGCCGACGGCTTTGCCCTGAAATACCCCGGGCTGCTGGGCGGCCTCCTCCTGGTGGCGATCGGAGCGCTGTCATTTTTGGTGGAGAGGTAAGCATATGCTTATTATCGGGTTGACCGGAGGAATCGCTGCAGGCAAAAGCACCGTGGCGGCCATGATGGCGGAAAAGGGAGCGATCGTCCTCGATGCGGATCGCATTGCCCGGGAAGTGGTGGAGCCGGGCAAGCCGGCCTGGCATGAGATCGTGGCCTGGCAGGGACCGGGCATTTTGCTTGAGGACGGCTCCATTGATCGCCAGCGGCTGGGCGCCATAGTTTTTAACAATGCGGCGGAGCGGCAGAAATTAAACCGCATCATCCACCCCAGGGTGGCGCAGGAAATGGCGGCACGCACCGCCCGGATCCGGCAATCCTGCAGCGGGGCGGTGCTGGTTTATGACGTGCCCCTGCTCATTGAAGCGGGCATGCATCACGCCGTTGACCTGGTGGTGCTGGTTTACGTCAGCCCGGAAATACAGCTGCAGCGCCTGCAGCGGCGGGACAACCTTTCCCGCGATAAAGCGCTGGCGCGCATACGGGCCCAAATGCCCCTGGAAGAGAAAAAAAAGTACGCCCACGTCATCATTGACAACAGCGGCTCCCCGGAGGATACCGCGAACCAGGTGGACAGGCTCTGGCAGAAAATAATTCTTAAGGGCGCTGAATAAAAGCTGCAGCCTGATCATAAATCTTAAGGGCATGAAAAGGTGGAAAGGCGCGAACAATTTGCTCAAACGATTATTTTACATGATCCTCTTTCTCATCGCTTTTTTTACAGTTTGTTACCTGCTGGCCAGCCCGCGCCTGGCCAGGCTGTTTTATCCCTTCCATTACCGGGAGCAAATTCTCTCTTCCGCCGCAGCCCATAACCTCGATCCCCTGCTTGTGGCAGCGGTTATTTATACAGAAAGCGGATTCAGGCCCCACGCCGAATCCAGCCGGGGCGCCCGCGGCCTGATGCAGGTGATGCCCTCCACCGCCGAGTGGGTGGCGGAGCGCAGCGGCATGGCCTATGCCCCGGAAATGCTGCTTGATCCGGCCTATAATATTGAGATTGGCTGCTGGTACCTGGCCGATTTGCTAAAGGTTTTTGGCGGGAACATAGCTGCGGCCTTAGCCGCATACAACGGCGGCCGTGCCGCGGTGGGCCGCTGGCTGGAGCAGGGCATCTGGGACGGCAGCGAATCCCGGCTGGAGCAAATACCGTTTGGCGAAACTCGCAATTTTGTGCGGCGGGTACTGGAGACCTACGCCAAGTACCAGGAAATTTACCATAACGAGGAGGCATACTATGCATACTGTAACACTCATTAGAGGAGACGGGGTCGGCCCGGAAATCAGTGAAGCTACCCTAACTGTCCTGGAGGCGACAGGAGTAAAAATTGCCTGGGAAGAGGCCATCGCCGGCCAGGAGGCCCTGGATAAATACGGCACACCGCTGCCCGAGGCAACGGTGGAGTCAATTAGAAAAAACAAGGTCGGCCTGAAGGGGCCGCTGACAACCCCCGTAGGTTCGGGCTTTCGCAGCGTCAACGTGGCCCTGCGCAAAGCGCTGGATCTGTATGTCAATTTGCGCCCGGCAAAGAGCTGGCCCGGCGTGAAATCGCCGTTTAAAGAGATCGATCTGGTGGTGGTGCGGGAAAACACTGAAGATCTGTATGCCGGCGTGGAGCACATGGTCGGAAACGATGCGGCGGAAAGCATTAAGATTATCACCCGGCAGGCCTCCGAGCGGGTGGTCCGCTTTGCTTTTGAGTATGCCTTGAAACATGGCCGCAAGAAAGTAACCGCAGTCCATAAGGCCAATATTTTAAAACTAAGCGACGGCCTTTTCCTGGAAGCAGCGCGCCAGGTGGCGGAAAGCTATCCTGCGGTTGAGTTCGAGGATCGCATCGTCGACAACATGGCCATGCAGCTGGTGCAAAAACCGCTCCTTTACGATGTGCTGGTCATGCCCAATCTTTACGGGGACATCCTTTCCGACCTCTGTGCGGGACTGGTCGGCGGCCTGGGATTGGCTCCGGGAGCCAATATTGGGGATGATGCGGCGGTGTTCGAACCGGTGCATGGCAGTGCCCCCAAGTACAGGGGGGCCAACAAGGTTAACCCGGCAGCCATGATCCTCTCGGCAGTGCTGATGTTAAGGCATCTGGGCGAAATGGAAGCTGCCGCGCGGATCGAAACAGCACTGAAAGCGGTGCTTGAAGAAGGCCGCCATGTTACTTATGACCTGGGCGGCAGCGCCGGTACGCAGGAAATGGCCCGGGCCATCGCCGCGCGAATCAAGGCCGGGTAAAAACGGGAGTCTCCCGCGTTCGCGCGCTACGCGGGAGACTCACCGGGCCTTGTGCCATTGGCATGCAGCGGTTCAGGTCATGGGAGTGTATCCTTCAAGGCTCAATGGTCCACTATTGTCCTAAAGCAGCGGGGCATTGTCATCAAAATTAAATGCGGGTTTGTGATCCCGCGGGGGCTCGCCTGACTTCCTGTTTCCCGGAAGCTCCACCCCCAGTTCGCGGGCTATTTCTTCGCGGTATTTTTGCAGCTTCATTTTGTCGATGTTTCTTTTTTGCTTCCGCCCCTTATTGAATTTCTTGGCCACCTTTCACCCTCCTTTCCTCATGGTTTCAAGATTATTTTTTCCCCATAACAGCCTCTTATCCCCCGCCCTTGCATAATTTCCCGCCAAAACCTGCAAACTATAGGCAAAATCATAACGGAGTGATGAATCATGGGCGACCGGGATGAAAGCAGGTTGTTGAGCCTGGGGCATGCGGCCATAAAATATGGGGCCTGGCTGGTCGGCCTGATCGTGGTTTTATATTTCCTCTCCCGGCATCTGTTCCCATTTATTCAGTCGCTGTTTTAGGCTGGGCCGCGGCGCTGGCATTTTAATTTTGTTTTTGCCAATTGGCAGCGCCGGGGAAGCACTGCCTGATCACTACGGAAAGGAGGGGACCATTAGTTGATGACCACATTTCATGTCATCCATATCGTGGTGGGATTATGGCTGGCCCTGGTGAATGTGACGAATATTTTGACCGACACTACGCTGGCGTGGAATAATTTAATCCTGGGGCTGGTTGTGGCTGCGTACAATCTTTACTACCTCTTCGCCCGCAGGAATGTGGATGTCCAATCTTGAAGGGTTTTTACTAAAGCGGTGCAAACAGGGGCCCTCGCCAGGGGTCCCTGTTGCCTGTACAGGACTATTTCTTTAACCGGAAAGGATTAACAGGCCGGGCTATCGAATACTTCCAGGAGCTTTCTCTGGAGGTGTTTTTATGCGCGTAGCCGCCCTCTCCCTGGCCGGGATTGACACGGGCAGCCTGGCCCGATACCGGCAGGATTTATCCAGCCTGTTAAAGCATGAGCAGGCGGCCCTGGCGGTTCTGCCGGCCCATGCCGCCCTGAAGCTTTATTGCGGAACGAGCGGCCAAGGGGATTCCGATTTTTCCAGCTCTTTTCTGAAGTTTATGGAAAAGGCGCAAGCGTGGAATGATACCTATTTAAACCTTCATGCGGAGTTGGCCAGGAATTTGCAGGTTAACCTGGTTGCGGGAACCACCGTGGAAGAATGCGGGGGCCTTTTTTACCAGACTGTATATTGTTTTGGCCCCGGAGGCGATCTTTGCGCTGCACAGCGACAGACGCACCTTTCCCGGGAAGAGCGCCTTCTGGGGTTCAGCCGGGGGGAAGATCTGGTCCTTTTTGATTGCGGTTCGCTCAAGGCCGGCATAGCCTCCGGCACCGATGCTTATCATCCCGAAGTTAGCCGTATTTTCGCTCTGCAGGGGGCGGACCTGGTGATTCACACCGGGGCGCTGCCGGGAGCGGCCAACTGCCGGCGCCAGGCGGCGGGAATGTGGGCCCAGGTGCAGCAGAATCATTTTTGGGCGGTGGAGGCGCAGCTTTACGGAGATCTTTGCGGCCGTTTTTTTGGCGGTGAATGCTGCATAATCGGTCCCTGCGAAGTTACCGCCGATCTGAGCGGTTTCCTTTGCCGCGCCGCCGTCTCCTCGCCAGCCGCCACGGCGGAGCTTGACGAGGCGGCGCGGCAGCGGCTCCGGCATACTTATCCCATCCTCAGTTTACTTAACCCGGAGGCATACGAAGCCTGGCATTGACGCGATAAGGGAGGAGGCACGCCCATGGCTTTGGACGGTTGGAAAGAGAGGCTATTCCGGCGCTATCTTTTTTGGGCCTGCCGGCCCGCACGGGTGCGAAAGATCTTGCCGCGGCCGGGGGCGGCGCCAGCCGCGAGACATTTTCACAAAAACCGCATCAGGGCTGCAGCCTTGCAGCTGGAGTTGAAACTTTTCCGCAACCCCATGGATTATGTGGAGGAGATGCACCGCCGGGTTAAAGAAGCTGTCGCAGAGGGGGCCCAGCTGGTGGCCTTTCCGGAAATGAACAACCTGCAGCTTTTGGGAATGCTGCCGGGCATTGAGCAGGCCGCTGAGGCGGCTGTCCCGAATCCGGAAGCGGCGGGCGGCAAAGCCCAGGGTGACGACGGGATTACTCTGGCTGATGTCATTTTTTACGTTGGACCGGTGATGGAGCCGCTCCTTAAAACCACCTTTTCTACCCTGGCTGCGGTGTACGGCCTCTACATTATGGCCGGCAGCTTCCTTCTGCCTGACGGAGAAAAGATGGTCAACCGGGCCATGCTTTTCGGCCCAAGCGGTGAGCTAATCGGCACCCAGGACAAGGTGCACTGGACCCTGCCGGAAAAAGAATGGGGTCTTACCCGCGGCAGGCGCTTTAATCTGTTTGACACCGCCGTAGGCAAGCTGGCCATGCCGGTGTGCATGGACGCCACCTATTTCGAGACTTTCCGCCTCCTGGAGCGCAGGGGTGCGGAAGTGGTGATCATCCCCATAGCCAACCCCGAGCCTTATAATTACTGGCTGGCCCTCAGGGGGATCTGGCCCAGGGTCCAGGAAAGCCCGGTGTACGGCATCAAAAGCGCGCTGGTAGGCCGGCTGCTCGGTTTTGAATTAACTGGCCGGGCCGGTATTTTCGCCCCCCTGGAGCTGACTCCCGACGGCAGCGGCGTGCTGGCGGAAGTGGAGCCTTTCGATGGGGAGGGGATGGCCGTGGCCGAGCTGGACCTGGAGGCTTTGCGCCAGCTGCGCGCTGACCATCCCTGGCGCGACAGCAATGAAGCCCTTTATCGCCGCTATTTTCCCGGGATCTACAAGAACGTTGATCAAACAGAATGTTGCGAACAGAGGTGATGCCCATGTCTTCCGCTGCAGCGCCGGAGGTGGAACGGGTCCGCCGCTATGTCCAAAGCTTTGATCCGGCCCTCGAACCGCGGGAGCACCCGGAGAGCACGGAAACCGCAGTTGACGCCGCCCGCGTCCTGGGCGTGGAGCTGGGACAGATCGCCAAGTCGATCCTGTTTAAATGCGGTGAAAAATACGGGCTCTTTGTCCTGGCCGGGGATATGCGCATGGATCAAAAGAAAGTAAAAGAGCTCCTGGGCGGGGGAAAAACGAGGGTAGCCCGCCCCGAAGAGGTGGAGCAGGTTACCGGCTTTAAAGTGGGAGGGGTCTGCCCCTTTGCTTTGAAAACAGAAATACCCATCTTCCTGGATCGCTCCATGCAGCGATTCGCGAAAATATATGCCGCCGCCGGAACATCCCGCGCGGTGCTGCCGCTGACCTTTGCCCAGTTGGAGAGAATTACCGGGGGCCGCGTCATTGACGTTAACTGACGCGCTTTACTCCCCGGCAATCCCATCCATTTTTTCTGCTTGATCATTTTTCCGTCCCTTAAACCACAGGGCATGGGCCAGGAATCCGGCGGCAGAGGCAAAAGCAGCCCCGGTGGAAACCAGCCCGGTATCCGGATCTACTGTTTCACAGCAGAAACCGTTATCCATGGGCGCGTTTTTAATAAATTCGCTCCCGCCGGTATTATAAGTGAGGAGGTCGTTGGCGGCGGCCAGGGGCCAGGGGTTGCCGCAGTGCCGCGATCCGCTTTCTTCAAAAGCGCAGCCCTGGTGGTAATAAGGATTGTTGGCGGAGCGAATCCAGGCCACTGTATTTTTAAAAACCAGGTCATCCGGGGAGCAGAAGCCGTAATAAGCGAGAAGCTGCAGGCTGCCCGGGGGGTTGTCGTAGAGCTGGAATTTGCCGTGGCCGTCCACGGCCCAGGCGAACATGATGCCCTGCGGTCCTTTAACTGTGCCGTGGCGGTAGATGGCCTGCAGGAGCTTTTCCGCCTTCAGCGAAAAATCGGCAGCGTGTTCCCAGCGCTCTTCCGCCTGGAGCCTGGCCAGGTAGGCAAAACCGCGCTGCAAGAGGGCGTTGTCGTAGATCAGGTAAGGATAAAGCACCGGATCATCGGAGGGATCGAGGAAAGTACCATAGAGTCCCGTATGGGGATCGTAGTGTTTTTCCGCTTTTTCCGCCAGAAGGGCCAGCCCCCGGATGATGGTCTCTTCATCCAGGAGCGAGCGGTCGCCGGTGAATTTTTCATATCGCTCCAGGGCCAGGAAGTAAGCGGCCAGTTGATCCAGTTCGAAACCGGGGTAAAGGAGGACGCCGTCAATGTAGTGGGCATGCTCTCCAGCCCTGTCCAGGTGCCGGGTATAGACCGCCAGCAGCAGTTCCCGGCAGCTTTCCCGGTCCGTCAAAAGCAATCCCGGAAAGCTCCACAACAGGGTGTCCCTGCTCCAGAAGGCGGCACTGACATAATAGCGGGGGCTCCGTGAAGTAACAGGGACGAGGCTGCCTGTATCCAGCGCCCGGCCCAACGCATAGAAATAGTTAAAGTATAGATTGCGATGGAACACCGGCTCCAGGGCGGGATCTGCCAGCTCATAGCGGCGCCGGCGCAGCCATTGTTCCGCTTCCTGGAGCAGCGCGGCCGCACCGCGGCGCCGCAAATCTACAGCAGTGGTGCCGGCCCCGTCGGCCTCCAGGTTCACTGCCAGGTAGAGGGTGGCCGCCGCTGTTTCGCCGGGTGCAAGCTCCAGGTTGACGGCGCCGCGAAACGAACCTGGTCCGGCATGTTCAATCTGCCATGCTCCTTCAGGCTCCAGGCTTAAAGCCAGGGCGGCCAGGGGCAGGCCGCTGCGTGCTTCCAAGATCAGGCTTTTGGTCCAGTCGTCATAATTCAGGCATCGCTCGCCCTTAACTTCGCGGCGGTTGAAAATAACATGGTTGAATTTGCTCCAGAGGCCCTGCCAGCCGGCCCGCACCGCCACCGGGGCTGACGAGCGGTTGGTTAGGGTAAGGCGGTAGCAGCCGCCGCAGTGGCCGGGCGGAAAGTAAATTTCACCTTGCACCAACACAGAATTAGCCGCGGTGCCCTTGAAGCAGGGCAGCCAGTCCAGGTTATAGCTCCATGCAGCGGCGATCTTTTCACCGGCGTCTTCCCCGTTAATTTCGATAAAGGGCTGCAGCAGGGGTCGTTCTTCTTCTCCACGGAATTCCAGCAGGCCGCGGGCGCCCATGTGCAGGATGTTCAGTGCATCCACTTCGCCGCCCGCATTGATTTCAGGCAGCGAGATGTATTCATTGCCGGTAAGGGTAAAATGATGGTGCGCGTGAATGGGTGGAGGGGTGGTCAAAATCTGTTCGGCTTGCTTTTTATCAGTCATGTCGCACCTCCTGAATGATCATGCGGGCATTGCCGCCAAAGATGGACTCCACGGCATCCGGCGGCAGCCCCAGCTGCCGGCAGGCGCGCAGCTGGTCTTCGAGGTAGCGGCGGGCAAATCCCCGCGGAAACCACGATGAATCGCTGCCGAATATAATGCGTTTCGGCCCCACTGTTTCATAAAAGCGGCGAAACAGGTCTTGCAGGGTTAAGGGGTAGGGATACCAGCGCACCCATTCATTATTTCCCGAAGTGTCCACGTAAACATTGGCGCAGGCCCAGGCCAGCTGCAGCAGGTCTCTGACGTAGCCGCAGCCGAAGTGGGGGACGATGAAGGGCACGGTGGGATAAGCCCGGGCTACCGGTTCCAGGCTTAAGGGGCTGATATTGACTCCCGAAGCGATGCCGCCGCCGCCGCCGAGAATGCCAAAATGAATCAATACGGGCAGGTTGTATTTCTCCGCAATTTCCCAGAGAGGCTTAAAGGAAGGATCAGCCAGGGGCCGGCGCACCAGGGGGGCGAAGATCTTATAGCCTTTCAAGCCGTGCCGCAGCACCGCCTCTTCCAGCAGCCGGGGACTGTTTTCAGCTTCCGGGTGGTGATGCGCAAATCCGGTCAATTTGTCCCCGTAAGGGGCCAGGGCTGCGGCCAGGAGTTCGTTGCCGCCCCCGGTAACCACAACCACCCGCTCCAGCCCGCAGCGGACGGCTTCTTCATACCAGCGCTTTGCCGCCTCCTGCGCCGGCAGGTCCGGCCCCGGATCGGGGAAAGACCAGGCTTCACGCCACTGGCGATCATATGCTTCACCCCAGCGCCTGACCAGCGCCCCTTTTTCCGGACCATTTTCCGCAACGTAGCTTTCGTAGTAATCGATGAATTGCCGGTCCAGCCCAGGCACCGGCAGGTGGACATGGAAATCAATTATTTGCGGCATTGTCGAAACCTGCCTTTTTTGTTTTAAGGATTATATTCTCTAACAATTCCAGTAAACCCTTTTGCCGCACCTTGGGCTGCAGGGCGGCGCGCGATGATGATGAAATGGCAGCTGGAGATGCTGCGATCAACTTTGCGAAGGAAAAGGAACAATCTATCACTAATATCGGTCATCAATAATGAGCAACTACATGAAAAGAGGTGGGTTCAATGATGAAGTGCAGGTTGTTTTTTCTCGCGGCAGTGATCCTTGTTGCCGCTATGGCCGCGGCCGGCTGCACGCCAGCGGAGACCGGAGCTCCGCCCACCATTACCGGTGTGGTTAACTCCACCCGGGGCGATACCATCCTGGTGGTGGAGGGGATCGACCGGCCCGGGGTGCCGCAGGAGGAATGGGCCGGCAGCCGCGCCATCAACTTTACCATCACCGGGGATACAGTCATCGAGAGGGACGGCGAGCCTGTTTCGCCGGATGATTTCACCGGGTTGAAGGTGGAGGTGTGGGCCGACGGCCCCATCGCCGAGTCGTATCCCGAGCAGGCCAGGGCCGGCCGCATCGTCATCCTGGAAGATTAATCACAATTCCAGGTTGGATGACCAGCGGTCGTCTGCTTTGCTCAACAATGGCCCTCTGTTTGCGGGGGCCTTTTTTTATGCTGCTTTAATTTTTTCTGACAGGGTTGACCGCCTCGCATTGTGGCCATGGAAGACCCGGTCCCGTAAAACCGGCCTGATGCGTTGGGCCAGGTACCCCGTCCCCATGGCCCTCCCCATGCCCATGGCCGTTCCCATAGCCCTTCTAATCCAGTCGGCCAGGCGCCCTCTCTCCATGCTCTTTTCCATGGTCCCTGGGATAGCTGATGATGCCGTGATAGAGCACCTGTATGACGAATTTCGACATCTCCGCCGGTGATTCAATCATGCCTTCCTGCAGCCATTTGTGTAAAACACTGATGCATCCCGTGATACCAAATTCCAACAGATACTCCTGGGTCCTCTCGTCATAGGCCTGGTTTAATTGCGATGACACGATTTGCGATAACTGCACGATATCCCTTTGAAAAGCAAAGTCGCAGTTTTCGCTAAGCAAAGCTTTAAACAGGTCGGCATTTTCCTTTGCGTATTCTAAAATGCGGGTTAAGACCTGGGCAGACAAGGGGCTTTGATCGGTGAACTCTTGCTGCTCCAGGTACTGTTTGAGGCTGGTCATCACTTCTTCCTTGATATGGCGCAGCAGGTCATACTGGTCTTGAAAATGGGCGTAAAAAGTGCTGCGATTAATGTCGGCGGTTTCGCATAGCGCCTTTATGGAAATGCTGGATATATGCTGCTTTTGCATCAACTGAACCAGGGCATTTTTTAACATCATTTTTGTATACTTGACGCGACGATCGGTTTTGCTTTTCTTCATCTCCGGACCCCCAGGCCAAAAATTTTTTAGGCTATCCAACACTTTTGGAGAAAGTGTTGAGCTTACGACAGTTTCGCCTTTTTTGATGGTTGAAATCCTACACTATGTTGATTATCATACAATACATGCGAAATTACAACTGTGTGTTCGTTGGAGGAATTTATGGATAGATTGGCAGATTTAATCATCAAGCAAAAAAAGAAAATACTGGTTATATTCATTGCCGCCGCCCTGGTTAGTGCAGCTTTTCTACTGTTTGTCAAGGTCAATTACAACATGGTTGACTATCTTCCGCCTGATGCCCAATCCACAGCCGCGCTAGAGATAATGCGGGAAGAGTTCACGGAGGCAATGCCCAATGCCAGCGTCATGATTAAAAATGTATCCATCATGGAAGCCATGGCCTACAAACAGAAGCTATCTTCTTTAGACGGCGTCACCGCAGTTCTCTGGTTGGATGACATCATGGATATTCAGCAGCCGCTGGAGAAAGGCGACGCCGGGACCATCGAAAGATTTTATCAAAACGGTAATGCCCTGTTTTCTGTGACCATTGCCAAGGGGATGGAGCAGGAAGCTGTTGCCGCCATACGCAGGATTATTGGCCCAGAAAATGCCCTTGCCGGCGAAGCGCCCGACCTGGCTGCCGTTCAGCAAGCGGCGAAAACGGAAGTGCTCAAGGCCCTGGCCATTCTGCTGCCCCTGATCATTCTGATCCTTACCCTATCAACCACCTCGTGGATTGAGCCGCTCATCTTTCTGGCCACGATCGGTATTGCTATTTTGCTTAACATGGGAACAAATATCTTCTTAGGTGAAATCTCCTTTATTACGAATGCGGTAAGCCCCATTTTGCAGCTGGCCGTGTCATTGGACTACGCCATCTTTTTGCTGCACAGCTTTGCCGACAACCGAAAAAAATACGCTGACATAGAAGAAGCCATGCGGCGCTCGATTAAGGCATCACTGTCCACCGTCGCCGCCAGCGCCGCCACCACTTTGTTTGGATTCTTAGCCCTTGTATTTATGAACTTCCAGATCGGGGCTGATTTGGGCCTTAACCTGGCCAAGGGGATTATCCTCAGCTTCATCGCGGTTATGGTTTTCCTGCCTGCCCTCACACTGAGTATCTATAAGCTGATCGATCAAACAAAACACCGCGCCTTGATGCCCGATTTTCAAAATATCCATAGATACCTGTCCCGGCTTGCCGTCCCGGTGGTGATTATGGTTGTGGTTCTGGTTGTTCCCAGCTGCCTGGGGCAAGGCCGGACCGACTTTATCTATGGAAACGGAAGCATAGATGTCAACAGTCTAAACGGGCGGGACAGCATGGCCATAAAAGAAGAGTTTGGCCAATCCACGGCCGTAGCCCTGCTGGTGCCCCGCGGCGACATGGTCAAAGAGCAGGAGCTTTGCCGGGATATTGAACAGCTCGATCATGTCACCGGTGTAATGGCGTATGCAACCGCGGTTGGCACGGCCATCCCGCCTGAATTCCTTGACGAGGAGATCACAGGGCAGTTTTACTCGGAAAACTACGCCCGCATTGTGGTTTACACCGCTACGCCCGAAGAAGGCGACACGGCATTCAAAACCGTGGAGAACATCCATGACAGGGCAGAATTTTATTACGGGGACACCTTCTATTCAGCCGGTCAAAGCGCCAACCTGTACGACATGAAAAACGTGATCCAAAAAGACAATGTCAGGACCAACGCGATTGCCACCATCGCCATTTTTGCTGTTTTATTGATTACCTTCAAATCGGCAGCGCTGCCGTTCTTATTGCTGATGACCATCAAAGCGGCGATCTGGATCAATTTGGCCACCCCGTATTTTACCGGGACAGCGATCAATTATATCGGCTACCTGGTCATTAATACGGTGCAATTGGGCGCTACGGTTGACTATGCGATCCTGTTGACGAATCACTACCTGGAAAACAGGAAAGAGAGACCCAGGCGGGAGGCGATCAGCAAAACTCTCGGTGATACATTCAAGTCCATACTCGTTTCGGCGGCAACCCTGGCGACGGCAGGTTTTACTCTCTCTGTGACGTCGTCAAATCCCATTATCTCCGATCTGGGCCTGCTGCTGGGCCGGGGGACGCTGCTCTCCTTTCTGCTGGTCATATGCTTCCTGCCGGCCATGTTGACCATGCTTGACCGGGTCATCGCCAAAACCACGTATAAATCAGAGTTCTATGACTGATTAAACTGGGGAAATATAATGATCGATTACCAGGAGGGACCGCAAGTGAGATGCAAAGTATTTAAGCCGGCAATTTCAGTGTTTTTAGCTGCCGCCTTGCTGATGGCTTCCCTGAGCCTTTCCACCGCGGCGCTGGGAAACTCAGATTCAGCCCTGGATGACAGCCAGCAAGAAGCGGCAATTCTCAATAAAAATGAAGTAATCTATGCCACCCTCGCTGCAGACGGAACCGTTAAGGCCGTCTACGCGGTAAACCATTTTGAAGTGTCGCAGCCGGGCGGCATCACAGATTATGGTCACTATGAGTCCGTGGTAAATTTAACCAACACCACAACATTGAAGCATTATGAAGATGCCGTTTCATTTCAGGCTGATAGGGGGAATTTTTATTACCAGGGCAATATGACCACCACCGATCTCCCCTGGAGGTTCGACATATCCTACTATTTGGACGGTGTGAAGACAGCGCCGCAGGAGATTGCGGGAAAATCCGGCAACCTGGAAATCCGGGTAGCCACCGCGCCAAACGGCAACATAGATCCCGTTTTTTATGATCACTATATGCTGCAGGTCTCTTTAACGCTGGATGCCGATAAATGCACCAATATCGAAGCACCGGACGCCGTGATGGCCATTGCGGGAAAAAACAAGGTTATAACCCATACGATTATGCCGGGAAGAGATGGGGACATCCGGGTAGCTGCTGCGGTAAAAGATTTTACCATGGGCGGCCTGGAAATTTCCGCCGTGCCTTTTGCCCTGAACATGGACCTGCCGGAAGCGGATGAGCTGTTCGATGATTTTCAAAAGCTTTCTGACGCCATTTCTGAACTGAATGACGGCGTGGGGGAGCTGGCCAGCGGTGTGGCCGGCTTGAAAAAGGGAGCGGGCCAGTTGAAAAAGGGTTCGGCCGGCATCATGGAAGGCCTGGCGCAGCTGGACGGCGGCGCCAGGGAGATTTCCGGGGCATCGGAAGAAATTAAAGAAGCCTTGTCAAAGATCGCCTCTTATCTCGACGGCGGTTCAGCCGGGATTTTTGATCCGGGCGACCTGGCCCGGCTGCCACAGGCCTTGTCAGGCCTGGCCCAGGGTCTCCAGGAGATCTCCGGCGGCCTGGTGAAGCTGAAAAACAACTTTTCAACAGCCCACATGGCGCTTGAGGCAGCCATTGAGGGTATTCCCGGCACAATTATCACGGAAGAAGAAATCGCGGCCCTTTATGCGCATACAGACCCGGGCCAGCATGATATACTGGCCCGGCTTGTTGCTGCCTATGCCCGGGGGTTGACCGCCAAGGGTACCTATGACCAGGTCAAGGAGGCATTTGATGCGGTAGGCCCAGCCGCCGATACTTTTGCCGGATCCGCGGCCATGATTTCCGGGACGCTGGAAGCCATGGCCGGGAATATTGAGGAGGCCCTGTCCAGTTTAGATCTGGAGCAAATTGAGCAGCTCGTCTCTGGATTAGTGGAACTTTCGGCCAACTATGCCGTTTTCCACGCCGCGCTAACCGCCTACCTGGGCGGTGTAGAGGAACTGGCCGCCAGCTATGCCGGGTTCGATGCGGGCTTCTCTACTTTTAATAAGGGCATTGCTGAGCTGCATGATGGCGTGGCTGAGCTGCACGACGGCACAAGCCTGCTCCATCGCGAAACGGCGGACTTGCCCGGCACGATTCAATCCGAAATCGATGAGCTGCTGGAACAATTTGGCGAAGGAGAGTTTGAACCGGTCTCCTTTACTTCACCGAAAAATAAGCACACCGGTTTCGTGCAGTTTGTCATCACCAGCGAGAAAATAGAAAAGGAGGAAGAGACGAAGGAGCTGCCGGGCGAGCCGGAAAAAGATACCTTTTGGGATAGGCTCCGGGCCTTGTTTGGAGGCAAAGGCTAAGCATAACCACGCTGCCATTTTAAATCTCCTCCCGGCTCGGGCTGTCATCGCAATTTCCAGGGTGGAAAACCAGCAGTCGTTTGCGGCAAGCTTTTTTGCTAACAATGGGGCTGTCCCAAAAGGGCAGCCTTTTTTGAGACAGCCCCATCGGGAGACGGGGAAGGGGAGCCTGCTGACCTGGCATGGCCGGGAAAAGTTACGCCCCCCCACCCTGCCCTCCCCCACGAGGGGGGAGGGGCCGTCAGCGGCCAGTTTTTTTGTATAAACGGGCCCCGGTGTGTCAGCGGTCATTCCCTCTCCCCTGGCGGGAGAGGGTTAGGGAGAGGGGGAGAGGGAGTCTTGCACCCTGGCTTTGGCCTGGTGCGAGGAGGCGATCCAGCGCGTTTATTCTCAGGGCTTTACGGTGCCGATGCGATGCTGAAAGATGCGGGGTTTGCTGTAAAAGCCGGCTTCGGCGCGATTTACCAACAGGCTGCCCAGGTGCTGGCAGAGAATACATTTCAGAATTTGGATAGGGTGGTGCAGCTCATCGGCCAGCGCACAGAAAGCATTTATCGCGACCTGGCGCTAGAGAATATCCGCGGTAGCGTGGTGGGCTATGATACCTGGAAATAGGTAGCCGAGCGTTACCGGGAGCAGTTGGCCGAGCACGGGGTCACCGGCTTCCAGGACGCGGCCGGCCGGCAATGGAACATGCGGACCTACGCGGAGATGGTGGCCAGGACCAGCACGATGGAAGCCCACCTGCAGGGCACGGCAAACCGATTGTGGAACTCGGCCACGACCTGGTCAAGGTGAGCCGCCACGTTGGGCCCTGTGAAAAATGCGCCCCGTGGGAAGGGCAGATTTTGAGCTTAACCGGCAAGACGCCAGGTTACCCGACGCTGGAAGAGGCGCGGGATGCCGGGCTGTTTCACCCGAATTGCTATTCAAAAGATACAGAAGTATATACGGACAAGGGATGGCGGTTATTCAGTGAATTGTCGGGAGACATTTGAGCGTGCTTTGGGGTATACTAAAGATAATTACCAAGATTTGATAGATGAAATTTATGAAAATCTTCCTCATTATCATGCCGTCTATAAAGGAAGTAATCAATATGGCGACAAATATGAGGTGGTCATGGATATAACGGGTCCAAATGGGAAAACAGCCAAGGTATTGACAGCATGGATTGTTTATAAAGACGGGAGAGTGCAGTTGGTGAGTGTTTATGTCACAGATTATAATTAAGGAATTTGATGTTGTTAGGCTTAAAGATGGACGCAAAGGTACGGTGGTTCATATTTATGATGAACCTGGACTTCCCATTGCTTATGAAATTGAATTCGGCTCAAAAATGGAATTGGAAACAATAGAAGCTGAAAAGGTAGACAAAGTGATATGGACAGCATAGAAAGCATCTGAAGAAAAATCAGGTGCTTTTCTTTTTGGGTTTTTCAGGCTCTACCAAAATCCCGTAAATGGATGGATCATTGAAACGTATGGGAATAAGGTAATGACGGCTTGGATAACAGTAACACCCTTGTTCCGGCACCCAGACGATATTACCCATTCTTGGCTTTGTGCCCGGGCGGGGAATATACCAGTGACCGCACTCTTTCCAGAAAAGCCGAGTATGTTTCTTTCCGAGACGGATTAATGTCGGAATCATTTTCTGCTGATAGATTAAACCAAGCCGATGATTGATACCGACATGGACGGACAATTCGTCCTGGGGTATGTACCATTCAAAATCAGTCATAACAAACACCTCTGGTAGGAGTATTCGCCAGAGGTTTTGTTTTGCCCTTCTTTAGTATTGTCAGGGTATAAAGAGACAAGAACCCGAAATCGGCACTAACCGGTATAAAAAAGTATGGAGGGAGACTTAACAGATGGATTGGCTGAAGGAGTTATTGAAGAAAGCCGGGATTGACGAGGCGAAGCTGGACGGGCTGATTGGGGATAGCAACAAGGAGCTTCCGAAGCACTTTATCCCCAAGGACAAGTATAATGAGGTCGCGGAAACCAGAAAAAAGCTGGAGACGGACCTTGCGGCTCGTGACCAGCAGCTGGAGCAGCTGAAACAGGCGGCCGGCAACAGCGAGGAGCTCAAAAAGCAGAACGAGCAACTGCAAGCCGAAAACAAGCGAGCTGCTGAAGAATGGCAGACGAAGATGGCCCAGCTGCAGCTTGACTTTGCGCTGGAGCGGGCCTTAACGGCGGCCAAGGCCAAGAACCCGAAGGCCGTCAAAGCGCTGCTGGACATGGAGAAAGTGAAGCTCGACGGTGAGCAGCTGCTGGGTCTGGAAGAGCAGCTCAAGGCAATCAAGGAATCAGATCCGTATCTCTTCGGCGATTCGATTCCCGGCAAAGTAGGTAGCGGCACCAATCCGCCGGGTGCCGGGAACCCCGAAGTGAACCCGTGGAAGCCGGATACGTTCAACCTCACGCTGCAGGGCAAGATCCTGCGCGAGGATCCGGCGAAAGCAACACGGATGAAAGCAGAGGCGGGAGTTAAATAGTTCAGGATGAACTGCTCGATGACCGGAACCCGCTGACCCCGCGATGCGCGGGGGAGGGCTTTTTTTATTCCGAAAGCTAAAAATTAAAGCCCGCTCTCATAAGCGGGCTTTAGCCTCTTCGCGGATAAGTTCCGCAAAAAGGTGCGCATAATTATGGTGTCGGGAGGGGGACTTGAACCCCCACGGTTTGCACCACACGCCCCTCAAACGTGCGCGTCTGCCTGTTCCGCCACCCCGACAGGTCTCAATCAATTAGCAACTAGGATTATAAGGGTTTCCGGGGTTGCTGTCAAGTTATGCGCACGCTGTTTTTGCTCAAGAACAGGAATCCATGGTTATTTTATTGTATAATTAAAAAAATGGTAAAAGTTTGGGGAGGTGGCGCCAGTGCCATTTGTTATAGATGTGTACCTTTCGGCCGGGCGGGCCGAGGCGGTAGCCGGGCTGGCCCTGGCTTTGACCGGGCGGAAAAGAAGGGGCTTTCCCGGCAAGCGACAGCACGAGGAGCTGGAAGTGCTGGGGCGCTTTTCGGTGCCGCTGCGCACGGTAACCTGGGACAAGGGTGACGGAGCGTGCACAGCCCTGCTGGTAGACCCGCAGGGCCTTCTGGGCGGTTCTATTCGATTTGATCTCCCACCCACAATCCCCGGAGCGGAACTCAGGGAAGAACTGGGCGAAGAAGATTTTATTGCTCTTTGCCGGCAGCTGACCAGGGATGCTGCCGGTTATGCTGCTGAAATTTTTGAAATTTCCGGCCTGGTTGCCGAACCGGCCCAGGTTATGCCGCTCCTTGAAAGCGGGGAGGCGGAAGGGCAGCAGGCGGAGCTGGACCAGGTTGTTGAGGCTGCACAGGTTCTAGAGCAACTGCGCCGCAAGGTGGGCGAATATGAAAGCGCTGCCGCGGCCTGGACTGAGTTAAAGCAGCGCTTTCTGGCTTTCCGTGACCGGCAGGTTGAAAAAATCAAGGCTGCCGCTGAAGAAGACAGGTTGGCCGGTAGCAAGTCGTTAGAAGAACTGCAGCAGCAGGTAAAGGCCGCCATTGCCTCCAGGAGCCAGGAGATCGAGGAAGAACGGGAAAAAGCGAAGCAGGATTATCAAAAGCAAAAAGAGTTGCTGCAATCGGAGATAGATCGTTTCCGCCAGCAGTATCAAGATACGGGGGAGGAATACTGGCGGGATAAGCTTAAGAACGAAGAGCAGGGCCTGGCGGATCTTGAAAAGAAGCTAACGGCAACACTCGAACATTTGCACAAGGAAGAAAGCAAGTTTTTGGAGAGCCAGCAGGAACGGATTAAACAATTTATAGCCGCAGGGGAGAAGCGCCAGGCCGCCTTTGAGCAGCGGTTGAAACTGATAAACGGCGCCGTGACGGAGCTGGAGGATAGTGTGAATAAGCGGGTGGAGCGGTTAAAGGAGCAGTATAAAAAGGCCGCAGCGTTCACGGTAAGCCTCCCCCCTGAACAGGGCGACGGGGAATATGCCATGGTCTTCTTTGCCGCCCGCTATAAAAGCGGACGCTGGGCGGTTTTTCCGCCCCAGCGTTTCGGGCAGCGGGGTGTCAGGGGGGCGTTGTCCGGGCTGTTGGGCAGGGCTAATCTACCTTTCCGTCCCGCCGCGAAGGCGGGAGAGGCGATGGCTTCACGGTTGCAGGCCATGCTGCCCGGATTACCCCTGGAGAAAAAGCTGGTTGAGCATAACCTGCTGCTAAACCCCGGTTTTATCAGCGATGCCAGGGCAGGCCTGGCCGAGCTAATCGACCAGGGTGAGATTAACAAAAAATATGCCAGCCTGTTCAACGCTTTTGATCCCGGAGCGCTAAAAGATCCGTAGCCGCCCTTGAGCCGGCTAGGCCCAGCCGCGCAGCTTCATGGCCTCGGCGAGGCGGTTTAAAGCAACCATGTAAGCGGCTTTGCGCATGTTTACCTTGTATTTTTGCGCAGTCTGAAGCACGGCCCGGTAAGCGGCGGTCATCTTGCGCTGCAGCCGCTCGAATACCTCAGCCTCGTCCCAGTAATACATATTGAAATTTTGCACCATTTCAAAATAGGAGACGGTAACCCCGCCGGCATTGCACAGGATATCCGGCAGAATATGAATGCCTTTTTCGGATAAAATTTCATCCGCTTCCGGGGTCGTGGGCCCATTGGCAAGCTCGGCGATCAGGCGTGCTTTTATTTTGGCGGCGTTTTCTGCGGTGATGACATTCTCCAGGGCCGAGGGGCAAAGGATGTCCGCTTCCAGTTCAAAGAGCTCCCCGTTGGTAATTGGCTCTGTATCCGGAAAGCCGACCACTGAACCGTGGGTTTGCTTATATTCATAGACGAGCCGGGGATCCAACCCTTTTTTGCGGTAGATACCCCCTTTCCTGTCGCTGACAGCGATAATTTTGCATCCCAGCAATTCGTGTGCCAGGGCAGCGGCATGATAGCCGACGTTGCCATAGCCCTGGACAACCATGGTGGCGTTGTTCAGGTTAAGTCCTATCTCTGCGGCAGCTTCTTCAATGACATAAATGCCTCCGCGGGCGGTGGCAATATTTCTTCCTGCCGCCCCGCCCAGCAAAAGGGGCTTGCCGGTGATCACGCCGAACTGGTTTTTTCCCACCCGCCTGGAGTATTCGTCCATCATCCAGGCCATAACCTGGGGGGTGGTATAAACATCCGGCGCGGGGATATCCCTGTCCGGACCGATGAACTGCCACACTTGTTCCACATAACCCCGGCTTAAGCGCTCCAGCTCCCCCAAAGACATTTCCCGGGGATTGCAGACAACGCCTCCCTTGGCGCCTCCCAGGGGCAGGTTGAGAAGGGAACACTTCCAGGTCATCCACGCCGCCAGGGCCCTCACCGTGTCGATGGTTTCCTCAGGATGGAATCGGATTCCACCTTTTGTGGGGCCCAGGGCGTCGTTGTACTGCACCCTGAAACCTTTAAAAACCTTTATCATACCGTCGTCCATGCGCACCGGGATACTGACATGCAGCTCGCGCATGGGAAAGCGGATTAGCTCGTAAACATCGGGGCTGAGGTTTAATAGCCCGGCACATTCCTCGCATTGTTTCTGAACAATTTCAAAAGGATTTCTTATGCCTGTTTTCACGTTATTTTGAATAGACATTGTTCATACCTCACTTTACCAGGGTGCTTCCATTCCACATCGTGGAATCTTTTTGCCATTGTATTCTGTCATGCTAGCTTTTGTCAATAATAAATATGCGAGGGCTGCCCTGCCATGTCCATCGCTCTACCGACAGGCCTCGTGCGTCTGCCGCGCATTTTAAAGCGGTCAATCTGGGACATACTAGCAGGGGGTGATCGAAGATGATAACTAGAAAAAATGTCCTTTGCGTTTTTTTGCTTGTGCTAACTGTATTATCCGCGTCATGCACCCGCGGCGGCGAAGGCGGCAGCGGGGGCGGCGGCAATGCCTCCGGTCAGAAGGCGCCCCGCGAAATTTTAGAGATGGAATCAAGCTTGCTGGAAATTATGAGACAGGCTGACCTGGTACCGGTCATTGAAAGGAGCGCGCAGCAGGGCGGAGAAGCCAAGAAAATGACCGATCTGACTTTCGACGAGACCACCCTGGGCGAAGTTTTAAAAAGAGAAGAGGAAACAGGATCCGGCGGGGAATGGGGGCAGCAAAAGCTGCCTGAGGAGAGCGCTGCAGTGTGGACCAGGATTAAAGCGTCTATTGCCGGCTTGCATGACCAGTGGGACCGCCTGGAGCCCCAGGTTGCGGCGGAGAATATCCCTGAAGAGGCCATCGCCAGTTTTGAAGAGACCTTGGATTGGTTGACAGCTTCCGCCACTGCCGGCAGTTATCCCGGCACCCTGGCAGCAGCCAACCAGCTTACCCGCCACCTGGCCAAATTCATGGAGCCTTTTGCAGAGCCGCCCGCCCCGCAGGCTTATGAAATAAAATATTATATTCGCGAAACCGTGCTGCAGGCAGCGGAGGGAAAATATGATGCAGCCAGGGAGAACCTGTCCAAGATCCGGGAACAGCAGCCCGCAGTGCATAAAGCTTTAAAAGACCGGGATGCGGCAGAGCGGGCTGAAGAACTTGACATTTCGTTGAACAACCTGCAGCGGGCTGTGGAAAAAGAGGAGCCCGAACTGGTTAAAATCAATGCGGCGGTCGTCATGGAAAATATGGTTCAGGCCATCGAAAAAATGCAGGGATCTTAGCGCCGCCTTTTAAACAGGGCCGGCACCCCGGGGACAAACGTGAGGAAGAAGATGGCAGAAGCGCAGAGGACTATAGCCGCACCGGAGGGAACATCATAGTAATACGTAA
Source organism: Bacillota bacterium (assembly GCA_029782095.1). Lineage (GTDB taxonomy): Bacteria > Bacillota > Dethiobacteria > DTU022 > DTU022 > JAKPEE01. The sequence goes on from JAKOVL010000079.1 coordinate 55,606, forward strand.
AGAGAAGGCCTGCCAGGCCGCTGACAATGCCGGTGGCAACGGAGCTGAGCAGCATCCCGCGGTAATTGGCGCAGAGCCGGTAACCGGCGGCCGCGGGGATTACCAGCAAGGCTGAGGCCAGCACCACGCCCACCACCAGCACCGCAGCCACCACGGTAAGGGCTAAGGAGACCAGCAGCCCTAAGTAGAGAAAGTTAACCGGCAGGCCGTTGGCCCTGGCCAGTTCTTCATCAAAAGAGATCGTTAGCAGCTCTTTAAAAAAGACGAATATAAAGAGAAGCACCAGCACCATCACTGCGGCCAGCATCCATAAGTCGGCGGCGGTGACAGTGAGCACATTGCCGAAAAGCAGGCTGAACAGCTCCGGGTAGTAGCCTGATTTAAAGCTGATCAGGGTGATCCCCAGGGCCATGCCGGTGGCGAAAAAGATGCCGATGACCGTGTCCGCCTGTATGTTGCCATATTTGCTGATATAGCCCACCAGCAGCGCCACCAGGATGGCAAAGAGGCTGCCCGTATAGAGGGGATTCAGGTTAAGCAGCACGCCCAGGGCCAGACCGCCGAGCATGGCGTGGGAGACGCCCGCTCCCATGAAAGAGAGGCGGTTCAAGTAAACAAAAAAGGATAAGAGGGAACATAGCAGGCCGGTCATTATGGCGGCCAGGAAAGCTTTCTGCATAAAGCCATAGGCAAATAGTTCCATTATCCGGCAGGCCCCCTTTCCCGGCCAAAGATCAGGTCAAATTCACAGCGGTAGGCTTTGCTCAAGTGTGGACTTTTTAACACTTCAGCGGGGCGGCCATGAATATGCATGGTGCGGTTGATGCAGATTAGCCGTCCGGCAGAGGCGGCCACCGCCGCCAGGTCATGGGAGACCATGATCACGGTTAAACCTTGCTCCGCCTGGAGTTTTTTCAGCAGCTCCATAAACCTGTTCTGGGCAGGCAAATCCAGCCCGGCGCCAGGCTCATCCAGGAACAGAAGGACGGGCCTTTTAACCAGGGCCCGTGCCAGAAAGACCAGCTGCTGTTGTCCCCCGGAAAGGCGGGCAAATGGAAGTTGTTCCGTGGCCAGCATGCCCACCTTTTGCAGGCTTTCGCGGGCTTTTTCGCGTTCTGTCCGGCGCAGGGGCTTGCCCAGCGCGGCGGCCGTAGCCAGGCCCATGGTGACGACATCCAGCACGGACAGGGGGAAGTCGCGGGAGACCTGGGGCCGCTGGGGCATGTAACCGATGAGATCTCTTTTTGGACCCAGGGAGGAGGGGGGCGCGCCCAATACGGCCACCTCTCCCCCGGTAGGCCGGGCCAGCCCCAGCAGCAGCCGCAGCAAGGTGGTTTTTCCGGCGCCGTTCGGTCCGATAATACCAACGAATTCGCCCGGCTGAACCGCCAGATTAATCTTTTCTAAAATAATGCTGCCCCCAAGCCGGTAGCTTAAATTGGTGGTGCGTATAACAGGGCTATCCATGCGAACTCTCCGTTTCAAGCCAGGGTGGTCTCTGTATTTTTACCGCAGGGCCTGCTGAAATATGGCGGCGTTGTAGCGCATCAGGTTGATGTAACTGTCCCGGCCGCTTATTTCTTTGCCGCCCAGGGGATCCAGGTATAGTACGCTTCCGCCGATTTCTCCGGCAATTACATCGGCCGCTTTTTTGCTGAGCTGCGGCTCGGCGAAGATAGCCTTAATGCGGTGCTCTTCCGCCAGGCGGACCAGCTCAATCAACCACTGCGCCGAAGGCTCCTGCCCAGGGAATTGTTCCACCGATGCTATTTCTTCAAGGCCATAGCGCCGGGCAAAGTACCCCCAGGCGGAATGGTAAGTAATAATTTTTTTCTGCGAAAAGCCGGCGACCAGCTCGGCAAGCTCCAGGTGAAGGTCATAGAGCATCCCGCGGTAAATTTCCAGGTTGTGATCAAAATAATCTTTGTGCCGGGGCGCCGCTTCGGAAAGCTTTTGGGCGACCAGGGGGGCTATGGCTTCGTAAACCAGGAGCGGGTCCGTCCAAACATGGGGGTCGCGGCTGGTATGGGAATGATGGTCATGGGCGGCGCCGCGGTGCTCTGCCGCCAGCTGAACGGGAGCGTAGCGAAGCAGCTGCTCTTCCTCCAGGTGCTCTGTTATTTGAATGGCCGCTATTCCTTCAGCCCCGGCCAGCTTAACCGCCCAGTCGTCCAGGCCTTCGCCGATAAAAAATAGAAGGTCAGCCCGGGCTATCGCGCGGGCCTGCTCCACAGTCGGTTCATAGGTGTGGGGACTGTCCCCTGGAGCGAGCAGCAGGGTTGTCTCTACGGCTTCCCCGCCAACATTTTCAATAATATCGGCCAGGGGAAAGATGGTGGCGACCACTTTCACTTTTTCCGCAGCCCCGGCCTCTTCTTCCCCGGCGGGGGCGCCGCAGCCGCAGAATATAAAAATAAGCGACATTAGAAAAAGCAAGTACAGCGGGGCCCGGCGTTTCACCAGGTAAAACCTCCAGCCAATTGCAACTTACTTGCATTTAAGATCATATTAGCAACGGATACCTCCCATGTCAATAAATTGAGTGGAAATGGAAAGTCCCGCTTCGACGGCGACTGTGCCGCTTTCAGAAAGGTAATCCAGGGCATAGCAGAGATTGGTGATCAAAAGCTGCCTTTATCAGCAAGCATAAATAGCAAGATGCCTCTTTAAAGCGTCGGTGGCTGTCCCCTGCCGAGCCGCTCTTTATACTGTTTAATCCGGAAATTGCCCATCTAAACCTGGAATTCGACTGCTAATTTATTTATATAATTGTAAAAATGCTTAAAATTATTTATTATTGGTGCAGTGAGCTAAATATTCTAACTAATGCATCTTGACAGAACATATAATATTTGATAGTTTCAGCTTGATAGTCAATTAATAGCTTATTCTCTATTTTTTCCCGTTATATCCTGGAAACAACCCTTAATGCCGGCTAACGCCCGCCGGGCGTTAAAATAGTAAAGGAGGCAAACGTATGAATTTTCAATTTAATGAAGAGCAGCTCATGTTTAAACAAAGCCTGCGTGATCTCTTGGAGAAAGAATTCGGTCCGGTGGTGGATCAGAGGGATAAACAGGGGCCCCTTACGCGAGATGAAGCTATTGATGTGATGAAAAAGTTAAAGAAAGTAGGGGTGGGCCTTGACCCCGAAAGCATAGTCGATCTGCTGGATCCGGTCATGTTTGGGATCATTGCCGAAGAATTCGGCAGGGTATGGCCGAGCCTGCTTCCGCTTTTCGGCATGGGCGCCATCCCCGCCATTTTCGTGCCGTACTGCTCTGACGAGGTCAAGGGACGCCTGCTGCCGCGGCTGGAGAAGGGCGAGTTCATCGGCTGTTTTGCCGAAACCGAGCCGGATGCGGGCTGCGACACGTCAAACCTGGGGACAACCGCCCGCCTGGAAGGAGACTATTATGTGGTCAATGGCAGAAAAAGCTGGATCAGCAACGCCACCATTGCGGACACCGCTTTTGTGGGCGTAAAAGACGCTGAGACCGGAAACCACATGTTTCTCCTGGTGGAAAAAGAAATTTCACCCTTTGAGGCCACCGAATCGCCCAAATTGGGCTGGAAAGCTTCACCCACCGGTGAAATGTTTTTTGATGATTGCAAGGTGCCGCGGGAAAACGAGCTCAGTGTTCTGCTATCCAATGCTCTCTCTTCGGGGACCCTGGCCATACCGCCGGGCCTGATGAAGCTGTTGACCACCATGACCCCGGTTACGGCCATGCTGACCATTCCCCGGGCGGGGATGGGACTCGCAGCGGTGGGGATAGCCCAGGCCGCATTTGAGGCTTCGGTCAAATATGCCAGGGAAAGGGTCCAGTTTGGCAAGCCGCTGGGCAAATTCCAGTTGATTCAAGAAATGCTTTATGAAATGAATGTTGCCATTGAAACAGCGAGGCTGCTGGGCTACAAGGCCATGGATCTTATTGTTAAAGGCGATCCTGAAGCGAGAAAATTTTCGGCCATGGCCAAGGCATACGGCGGGGAAGTGGCGCAGAAAGTAACGGACAGGGCCATTCAGATCCACGGTGGAATGGGGCTTTCCGAAGAGATGCCCCTGGAGAGGTATTTCCGGGATGCGCGCGTGATGACTATTCCCGACGGAACCAGCGAAATGATGAAGTTAATCACCGGCTACGCCATTTTGGGCAAGGGTTTTTCAGCATATGTATAAAAACTGGCGTTTCAGCAAGCCACCACTATTATTTATCTATAACGGGGGTTAGCCCCCGTTTTTTTAAGGTGAACTTAAAAAGATGCATCTTATTCAACTTGTATAGTATACTATTATTGCCAGAGGATATCTTTAGCTCTTGTCGAAGGATTGTGCCTTGGGATTGAAACAAGGTCCAGCGCGTACCAGGTTTTTCTGCCTCTAGAGGCGTGCACCTGGTATTGTGGTTTTATCTAAAGCAAATTAGGGTTTCGCATCTCATGATCACTGCGCCGTGCGAACTATTAACATGATCGAGGTGTGCCATGTCAACCGGTAAGTCTATCATGAGCCTGACTGAACAGTACAGTGCCGCCAATTATCTGCCCCTGCCTGTAGTTCTGGCCAGGGGTGAAGGCGTCTGGGTGGAGGATACGGAAGGCAACCGCTACATGGATATGCTCAGCGCGTATTCAGCCATGAACCACGGTCATCGCCACCCCCGCATCATCAAGGCCTTAAAAGAACAGGCCGATCGGATTACCCTTACCTCCAGGGCTTTCCATAACGAACTGCTGGGCGCCTTTTGTCAAAAGCTAGCGCAGATTACCGGCAAAGATCTGATTTTACCCATGAATACGGGAGCCGAAGCGGTGGAAACCGCCATTAAAGCGGCTCGCCGCTGGGCTTACGATGTGAAGCAGGTTCCCGAGGGGAAAGCGGAAATAATAGCCTGCGCCGGCAATTTTCATGGCCGTACCGTCACCATTGTTTCCTTCAGCTCCGACGAAAGCTACCGCCGGGGGTTCGGCCCCTTTACACCCGGTTTTAAAATTATCCCCTACGGTGACCTGGCCGCGTTGAAAGAGGTGAGCACCGCTAATACTGCGGCCTTCCTCGTTGAACCGGTCCAGGGAGAGGGCGGCATCATTATTCCGCCGGAGGGGTTCTTGCGGGAGGCCTATGCGTTTTGCCGGGAAAACAATATTTTATTCATGGCTGACGAGATTCAAACGGGATTTGGCCGGACAGGCCAGATGTTCGGTTGTGATTGGGAAGAGGTGAAGCCGGACGTGTACATAGTGGGCAAGGCGCTGGGCGGCGGGGTAATGCCGGTTTCCGCCGTTGCCGCCGATAAAGAAGTGCTGGGGGTATTCGAGCCCGGTTCCCACGGCTCAACCTTTGGCGGCAACCCCCTGGCCTGCGCCGTGGCCATTGCGGCCATGGACGTGATCATCGAAGAGGACCTGGCCGGCCAGTCCCGCGAAAAGGGAGAATACTTCGTGGCAGAGCTGCGCAGAATTGTCAACCCGAAAATTAAGGAAGTCAGAGGCAAAGGCCTTTTGATCGGGATAGAGCTTGCTGAGAAAGCGCGCCCCTATTGCGAAGCATTGATGGAGCAGGGCATTTTAGCCAAGGAGACCCATGAGAACGTGATCCGTTTTGCGCCGCCCCTAACCATCACCAGGGAAGAGATGGACTGGGCCCTGGAGCGCATCCGCAAGGTTCTGGACCAGCCCGTTTAAGCGGCACCTGAGATAGGGGGCCACCTGCAGGCCCCTTTTCAGATCAGGGCGGCCCCTTGGGATGGCGTGAAAGGGGGGCTGCCCCATTGACTTTTGGGCAGCCCCCAAACTGGTTGGTTAGCTTATTCCAATTTAACCGACGACCGCCTGCAGTTTCATGGCCAGGGCCATATCGCCTTTAATTTTAAGCTTGCCGGCCATAAAAGCGGAAGTGGAGTTCAGTTTTCCTTCCATCATGCTCTGGCAATCTTCAGCGGACATGAGCAGCGTCACGTTGGGATTGTCGTGGGCCCCTTCCACAACCTCGACAGTGCCGTCGGCCACGTTTAGGTGGAATGTGCCCCCGTCGTCCCCGGAAAGCTCAAACTGAAAGACCGCATTCACACCCTTGGATTTTGCCGGATCCGCTGCGGCCGCTTTGTCCCGTGCCGCTTGTACGATATCCGCAAACGCCATTTTTTTATTCCTCCCCTTTATGTATTTTTTTAGGCTGCCAGTTAAGGCAACTCAAATAAACTTTACCGTTAATCCTGAAAAATGTCAATATTTTTAGTTTAATAAAACTTAAAATTTTAAAGTTCAGCATATTTTCTCATCTTTAAGGCCAGTTCTTTGACGCTGGGGAATACATAATCTGGTTTTAGCCTGCTTTGCTTCAGCTCCTGCGCCGTGGTTTCTCCGGAAAGCACCAGGATTGAGGTTAAGCCGCAGTTATGGCCGAGGGCAATATCCGTGTATAGGCGGTCGCCCACCACGGCCAGGGTGTCTTTCCCGGCTTTTTTGCGCTGAGTGAGCGCCTCCACTGTAAGCGGATTGGGCTTGCCGGCCACAACATGGGGCGGCTGCCCCGTGGCCGCCTGGAGCAGGGCGGTTATGGCCCCGCAGTCAGGTATAAATTCTCCCCCCTCGATGGGGCAGGTCAGATCAGGATGGGAGGCCAGGTAAGGCACCCCTTTCCGGATAAAGCGGCACGCGGCGGCCAGCTTGGCATAGTTGAGGGTTTGATCAAAGCCGACCACCACGAAATCTACGGGTCGGCCGTAATCAAATTCCAGGTTGAAACCGGCTTTGCTCAGTTCTTGCAAAAAATAGCCGGTACCCAGCGGAAAAAGCGAAGCGCCGGGCTTGATTTTGTTGAGATAGTAAATTAACACCTCCGTGGAGGTAAGAATGTCCTCCAGGGAGGCGGCAATGCCCAGCCTGCTTAGCTTGTCCCGGTAAAAGCTCCTGTTTTTAGACGAATTGTTGGAGAAAAAGATACACTCTTTTCCCTGTTCCCGAATAAGCGAAATAAAATCTGCCGCCCCATCGATGAGGCGCTCTCCCAGCCAGATGGTGCCGTCCATGTCCGTGAGAAAATATTTGATTTGAGCCAGCCGCTCTACCTTTTTGTCCATAATTTTGCTCCTTGAATTTTACAGGTTGTTCTGAAAATCTTCCTGCATCTTTTGGCGGCGCTGCTGTCCCCTTTCACGCAGCAGTTTGCTTAAAAGGTCCGGCCGGTTGGTAATGATACCGTCCACTCCCAGGTCCAGCAGCTCCATCATCTTCGCAGCTGAATTCACGGTCCAGGCATAGACTTTATAACCGCGGGCCCTGGCCCGGGACATGTACCTGCTGTTCACGATGCTGTAGTGGGGGTGCAGCGCTTCCGGTTTAAACCGGTTCAGCAGGCAGCGGCGATCCAGCCGCAGGACGGGCAGGTAGAGCAAGCCTACCGGTATGCGGCTATCGATCTGTTTCAGCAGCGCCAGGGAAAAAGGGTTAAATGACGAGACAATGACCCTGTGGTAAAGGTCGTAGCCGGAAACCAGGTCCGCCACCTTTTGCTCCAGGAGATGCCCTGCCGGGGCACTGCTTTTTGTTTCAATGTTAATGAAGGCATGCTGCGGCAGGGCGGCAATTGCCTCTTCCAGGGTGGGAACGGAGGTGCCGGCATAAGCGGGAGAGAATTTAGAACCTGCATCCAGGGCTTTTAGCTCCGCCAGGGTTTTTCTTGACACGGGTCCTTTTCCGCTAGTCGTTTTATTCACGGTACGGTCGTGCATTACTACCACGACGCCGTCCCGGCTTAAGCGCACATCAAGCTCAACTCCATCGGCGCCGGCCTCCAGGGCGGCGGTAAAGGAAGGGATGGTATTTTCCGGGGCGGCTTCAGGGGCGCCCCGGTGACCCAGGTTTAAACAGTGCTTCAAAGATTAATCCTCCCAGGGAATGGTTTAATTGGCCGTATCGATATCCAGGCTGCCGGCAGCTTTACCGCTGTCCTGTTGCTGCAGCAGCCTTGCCTCGTGGAAGTGGAGGCTCTCCAACACCTTCTCCTCGGGATAGCGATAAAAACAGTATAACCCGAACAGGGAAACAACGGACACAACAAGCAGGCTCAGCTGCACGCCCAGAGGATTGGCTATGTCCTTGCCAAAAGTGGAGATCAGAAAGCCGAATACCAGGCCCGACAGGGCGATGACCAGCTTCAGCGGCAGCGCCCGCGCGCCGTAGAACATGGCCTCACGCTTTACCCCGGTGCGCAGGGCGTCTTCCCGGGCAATGTCGGCGGTGGTGGAGTAGAGCAGAGTCGAGAGGGCGGCCAGGGGAAAACCGCACACCACCAGGACAGCGAGGCCCAGGTAGAAAAATAGTCCGCTCATGTTGAAACTCAGCAGGAAAAAGGCAAAAGTGGCGGCGGATAGGACGGCCACGGCAATGAGCATAATTTTTTTCTTGCCGTACTTTTTCGCCAGCATATTTACCAGGGGGAAGCAGATCATGGAGCCGCCCAGGGCTGCGCCGGCAATAACGGTCATAAATTCTTGTTCTCGCTTGAAGATGACCACGGCATAATACATCAGCCCCAGGGTGATTATGTTTACGCAAAACATCATGAACAGCTCTCCGGAAAGGAAAGTGATGAAATGCTTCACCGCATATGTTTTTTTCAGCGATTCAAGGACGCCCATGTTAACCGGCTCGCTGGGCAGGCAGTGTTTTTTTTCTTTGAAGCCCAGCGTGGACAGGTAAGCGATGACGCAGGCGATGGCGGCAAAGAAGAAGGCGGACCACTGGTACGAGGCGCGGATATCCATGCCGCCTGCTTGGAGCCGGGCGGTAATCAGGGGGAAGGCCACCGTAACCAGGGCCACGCCCACCAGCCCCAGGGCGGCGATAAAGGTGGAGAGGTTGATCCTGATGGATTGATTTAGGCCCAGCTCGGAAACCAGGGCCAGGAACGGGTTGGCATAGCCGGTAAAAAAGATATAGAAAAGGGCCATCATTACACCTAGCCAGACCCCGTTGGCCACATTTTCTATGCCGTTATAAGGAGGGGAAAAAATCAGAGCCGCCGTGAGAGCCAGCGGTGCGCCGCTGATTAGCATAAATATCTTGCGGCGGCCCACCCGGGCTTTGCTGTTGTCGCTCAGCGCGGCCACAACGGGGTCGGAGACTGCGTCAAAAACCCTCCCTAAGACTACGGCTAAGCCGAAAATGGTAAAAAAGCCGTAATATGTTTTGGCCGGGAATAGTTCGGCCAGCCCGTATTCCCGGGGCGGCAGGTAATAAAAGGCGGCGTAAAGGAGGATCATTCGCTCCATCATATTGAAGGCTATGCTGCCGCTGGAATAGACGATCTGGTTCAACAGGGGCAAGGGGGTAACCTGGTTCGGTTTCATTCTTATACCTCGCTCTCAGAGTTTTCATGGGAAAGCAAGCCGCAGATTCCTGGTATGGATAATTCGCATTATTTGTTCATTTTTCCTGCTTTTTTTTGCAGCTAAGACAATTACAGCATCTACTTTTTTAGATAAACATGGCCGCCGGGGAGGAGATCGAAGCAGTTTTCTTTAAGTTATAGTTGGCGCCCTGGAGTTTTATTGGAAGGAGGTCTTCCCATGGAAACAATTCTAGATTGGTTAAACCGGGCCATGAGCCTGGAAGGGATCTGGCACGATATTGTCGTAGCCGCCTGCATTGTCGCCCTGTCCGTCCTGGCCAGGGGTATTTTTACGCGTTATATCTTTCGCCTCGTCTTGAATATGACCAAAAAAACCAAAACGGACCTGGATGAAGATATCCTTCTTGCTTTTGAAGGTCCCCTCAAAGCGCTGATTTCATTTACCGGCCTCTTCCTGGCGGTGCAATACCTGCCCCTGGCCGAACCATACCAGGAGCTGGCCCTTTCGTTCTGGCGCTCTTTTCTCATCGTTTTTGCCGCGTGGGGGCTCTACAACCTGGCCGGCAGCAGCGTTTTTACCGGCCTGGCCGAAAGAATGCAGGTGGATCGAGTCCTGATCGTGTTTGCTGCCAAGGTATTCCGTTTTGTCATTATTGCCCTGGCGGCCAGTATCATCGCCGGAGAATGGAATTACGATGTCAACGGGTTTCTGGCCGGACTGGGCCTGGGGGGGCTGGCTTTTGCCCTGGCCGCCCAGGATGCCGTTTCCAATATATTCGGCGGCGTGGTGATCATTATGGATAAACCCTTTTCCGTGGGCGATTGGATTGAAACGCCCAGCGTTGAAGGAACCGTGGAAGAGATGACTTTTCGCAGCACCAAGGTGCGCACTTTTGCCAACGCCCTGGTTACCGTGCCCAATTCCATAGTGGCCAATGAGCCGGTCACCAACTGGACGCGCATGGGTAAAAGACGGATCACCTTTCATCTCGGTGTGCCTTATACCACCCCCCGGGAAAAGCTGAAAAAGTGCGTGGAGCAAATCCGGGCCATGCTGGAGAACCACCCGGAGATTCACCAGGAAACGATTTTTGTGCGCTTTGACCAGTTCAGCGAAAGCAGCCTCGCTATTTTTCTATACTTTTTTACTAGGACAACCGTGTGGGCGGAATATTTAAAGGTCAAAGAGGATGTCAATTTTAAAATCATGGAGATCCTGGAACGCGAAGGGGTTAGCGTGGCCCTTCCCAGCCGGAGCATCTATTTTGAAACGCCGCTGCCCGATTCAGCTGCGGCAGGCCGGCGATAGAAAAGGCCGGCCTGCGCCCGTTTCCGGCCTTCATGCAGCTTTTTTTTCCGGCGGGATTAACCCCGGAAGGATTTTATATGCCGGATTAAGAATATTTACTGGAAACGGCGGAATATGCCTTTGTCGCCTGATGAAACTTTAAGCATGCTTTTCTCTGCCGGTCCCAGGAGGTGGAATCCGCTGGTCGGTCGTGCAGCCATTACGGACGAATCCTGTTGTGGTTCCATAAGCATGATCAATGGATCGATGAGCACAATAGATTACATAGCAGCAAGGCCAGACTAATATTACAGCACTTGCGGGAAGGCGAATTTACATGTCCAAAAAGATGAAGGAACAGTATTCGCACAAAATTGCATCCACGGAAGATATTTTTCAAAGGATCCATGCCGGTGACCGGATCTTTATAGCCACGGGATGTGGAGAGCCGCAATACCTGGTTCGCAAGCTGGTGGATTATGTAGAATCAAACCCCAAGGCCTTTTTTGATGCGGAGATCCTGCATGTCTGGACCCTGGGGGTGGCCCCGTATACCGATGAGAAATTCAAGCAAAACTTCAGGCACAACTCATTTTTTATCAGCCATAACACCCGGGACGCGGTCAACGAGGGGCGGGCCGATTATACACCAATTTTTTTAACGGATGTGCCGAACCTGTTCCGGTGCAGGCTGGTTTCCATTGATGTGGCCCTGATCCAGACATCGCCGCCCGATGAGCGGGGCTATTGCAGCCTGGGGGTAAGCCTGGATATAATCAAGGCGGCCATTGAAAGCGCCTCCCTGGTTATTGCCCAGGTGAACCGGCAGATGCCGCGGGTTCATGGTGAAACTTTTATTCATGTCAATGACATAGATTATCTCGTGCCCTACGATGAACCGCTGCTCGAATATCGCCCCCTGCCGGTACCGGAGCATATTGCCAGTAAAATCGGGAATTATGTGGCGCGAATTATTGAAGACGGCGATACCATCCAGGTCGGGTACGGCAGCGTACCCAACGCGATCCTCTCCAGCCTTACCGAAAAGAAGCACCTGGGTGTGCATACGGATCTGCTCGGCGACGGGCTGGTTGAGCTGATGAAAAGCGGTGTCGTGGACAACAGCAGAAAAACAATCAACCGCGGCAAAACGGTGGCCTCTTACTGCATGGGCAGCCGGGAAACGTACGAGTATATTAACGATCATCCCGGCATTGAATTCAAAGAGATTGACTATACTAACAATCCCCTGGTTATTGCCCAGAACCACAACATGGTAGCCATCAACAGCGCCCTGGAGGTGGATCTAACCGGACAGGCTACCGCCGAATCCATAGGCAAAACATTTTACAGCGGTATCGGCGGCCATACCAGTTTTATGCGCGGAGCGGCCCTTTCACCGGGAGGCAAAACCATCCTGGCCCTGCAATCCACCACCCGCAACGGTGAGACCTCGCGCATCGTGCCCTTCCTGCGCGAGGGCGCCGGGGTAACCTTAACCCGGGGCGATATCCAGTACGTGGTCACCGAATATGGCATTGCTTACCTGCACGGCAAGAACATTCGCGAACGGGCCATGTCTTTGATCGCCATCGCCCATCCCAAATTCCGGCCCTGGCTGATTGAGGAAGCAAAGAAGCTGTCTTTGATCTATAAGGATCAGGCCTTTATGCCCGGTGAGAAAGGCGAATATCCGGACCACCTGGAAACATACCGGACCACCAGCCATGGGTTGAGTATTTTTATACGCCCGGTTAAAATAAGCGATGAACCGCTGATTAAGGATTTCTTTTATTCCCTTTCGGATAAAAGTCTTTACCGCCGTTTTCTGACCATCAGGAGACACATGCCGCACGAAGAGCTGCAAAAGCATTTTGTGGTCATCGACTACACCCGGGAGATGATCCTGTTGGCGGTAAAAACATACCTGGGCCATGAAGTGATCACGGGAATGGCCCAGTATTGTATCGATGAAAGTGCCCTATCCGCCGAGGCTTCCATCGTGGTCAGGGATGATTTTCAGCGCAAGGGCATCGGCCTGGAGCTCCTTTCCTATTTAACTTCTGTGGCCAAAAAACAGGGGCTGCAGACCTTTACTGCTGATATCATGCCCGAAAACCGGGCTGTGCTGCGGCTGATCGAAAAATTGGGGCTGGAATGGGAGCGCAAATGGGATGGCGGCACTTTTGCGGTAAAACTGAAGCTGTAGCGAGGGGCTGGGGAGCGCTAATTCCCGGCGGTGCAGCTCCCGCAACCGTCCTGGAGGAGCGCTGAACCCCCCGGCTGCGCGCTGCTGCTCGACCATGTCCTTTGCTCCGCCAGGATCGGAACTGCCGGCGGTTTTGACTTATTAGGAGGTTTTATTCTGCATAAGCTATCTCTTCCACATTACACTGTCACTGAAGAAACTTTTCAATCGGTATGGAATCTATATTACGGGGAGAAGCATCTTCTGGAGCCGCCTTCCATTTTTGTTGCTCCGGCCTGGCTGGAAGCCTGGTGGTATGCCTTCGGCGAAGGGGCTAAGCCGGCGCTGCTGGCAGTCAGGGAAAACAGGCGGATCGTCGGGCTGGCCCCGCTTATGATCAGGGGAAAAGAGGCCTCCTTCATGGGCAGCCCCGCTGTCTGCGATTACCTCGATTTCTGGGCCGCCCCCGGAGAAGAAGAGCGTATTGCCGCTGCCGTTTTGCGCCATCTTATGCAAAAAGGGGTAAACAAACTGGATCTGCACAGCCTACACCCCGGCTCTGCCGCCCTGGCCGGGCTTGTCGGCGCGGCGAAAGCCCTTGGCTGGGCCTGTGAATGCACCCGGGAAGCCGTTTCCGTGGGGCTTGAGCTGCCGCCCACATGGGAGAGCTACCTGGGCGCCCTGACCAAAAAACAGCGCCACGAGGTCAGGCGCAAACTAAGAAGGCTGGAAGAAGCGGGACCTTATCGCTACCGGGTCATCACCGGGGAGGAGGCCCTGGCCTTTATTCCCCTTTTTCTGGACCTGTTCACCCGGAACCCGGAAAAAGCGAGCTTTCTCACCGGTGCCGTGGCCGTCTTTTTCCCCAGGGCCCTTAAAGCTGCCGTGCAAAGCGGGCCCGGCCGGTTCGGGCTGCTGGAGCTGTCGGGGCGCGCCGCCGCGGCCGTATTCTATTTCGATTACCGGGGAAATGATTATCTTTACAACAGCGCCTATGATCCGGAATTCAGCAATGTAAGCGCAGGATTAATGTGCAAGGTCCTGCATATTAAGGATGCTATCGCCCGGGGATGCGGCTACTATGACTTTTTAAAGGGCGAAGAAGTGTACAAGTATCGCCTCGGCGGTCGTGATATTCCCATTTATCGCTGTACTGCAACCCGGTTGGAGCGCCCCCATAATCCGGCCGGGAGGAGGACGTAAAGCTGAAAATTGCCTGCCTGAGCATGCACAGTTCACCCCTGGGTAAGCCCGGCACCAAAGATACCGGCGGTATGAGCACCTACCTGCGCGAGCTGTCGCTGGCCTTGGGCCAAATGGGCCAGCGGCTGGATCTCTATACCGCGGTGGGAAGCGCCGCGCCCCAGCAAACCTCGCTGGGACCAGGTGTCCGCCTGGTCACTTTGCCAGCCGGTTCCGGCAGTGAAGCCAAGCTTGACCTGTATGACCACCTGGATAGCTTTACCGGCGGACTGGATCAATTCCGCCGTGCGGAGAGGCAAAGCTATGATCTGATCTTCAGCCACTACTGGCTCTCTGGCATGGTCGGGGAGAAGCTTAAATCGCGATGGGGCGTGCCGCACGTGATCATGTTTCATACCCTGGGTGCGGCAAAAAACGCCTCCTGCAGCGGGGAGAGGGAGCCCGCCCTGCGCATTGAGGCGGAGAAAGCCCTGGTGCAGGATAGCGACAAGATCATCGTGGCCTCGCGGCGGGAAAAGGAGGCGCTGCAGCGCTATTACGGCGCCCCGCCGGGCAAGATCGAGCTGATTCCCTGCGGAGTGAACCTGGCCCTGTTCCGGCCGCTGCCGCAGCGGCCGGCCCGGCAGCGGGCCGGCCTGGAGGATGAAAAAACAGTTCTATTCGTGGGGCGGATGGAGCCGGTAAAGGGCCTGGAGCTGCTGCTCCGCGCCGCCGCCATTTTGCACGGACAGGGCTGTTCTTTTAAGCTGCTCATTGCCGGGGGGGACGCGCCGGATGATCCGGCCATACAACACTACCGGAAGCTGGCCCTGGAGTGGGGGATCGCTGACCGGCTCGTCTTCCCGGGGCCGGTGGAGCATTATCTATTGCCATTTTACTACAGCGCCGCAGACGTCACGGTGATCGCCTCGCACTATGAAAGTTTCGGGTTGACCGCTCTGGAATCACTGGCCTGCGGCACGCCTGTCGTGGCCACGGATGTGGGCGATTTAAAAGAAATTATTGAGCAGGGCCGCACCGGGGCCGTGCTTGAGGAGCGCTGCCCGGAAAAGATGGCGGAGGCGGTGGCCGCCTTTTTAAAGCTGCCGCAGAAGCCGGTTCAACTTTGCCGCAGCTCGGTTGCCTCTTTCGGCTGGCCCGGGGTGGCGCGGCAAGTGGCCGCTGCTTTTGGAGAAATTATACGGTTGAAAAGGAGCAGGGGTTATGGCACAGGTTGATTTGATGGTGGTGTCGCCGCATCCGGATGATGCTGAATTCGGTATTGCCGGCACCGTAGCCCGCCTGGTTCGTGAAGGCAAAACGGTTGTTTACGTGGTTTGCACCAGTGGAGAGAAAGGCACCGACGACCGCGCGGTGAAGCCGCAAGACCTGGCCAAAAGGCGGGAGCGGGAGCAGACCGCCGCCGCCGCGGTCCTGGGAGTGCGGGAGGTGGTCTTTTTGCGCTATGAGGACCAGGCCCTGGAAGACTGCGCGTCGTTCCGCAAGGAGATTGTGCGCTGCATCCGCACCTTTCGCCCGCACACAGTAGCCACCACCGACCCTTACCGCCGCTATATCTGGCACAGGGATCACCGCATCACCGGCCGGGTGGTGCTGGATGCTGTATTCCCCTACGCCCGGGATCACCTGTCCTATCCCGACCTGCTGGATGAAGGCCTGGAGCCGCACAAAGTGCGGGAGTTGCTCTTCTGGGGCACCGATGAGCCCAACTACCGGGTCGATATAACCGACACCTTTGAGTTGAAACTGCGGGCCCTGCGCTGCCACGAAAGCCAGGTGGGCGGCCATCGCTTTGCCGCAGTTGAAGAGTGGGTGCGGGAGCGGGCCCGCGCCGCCGCAGCGGGGGAAGATTTTGAGCTGGGCGAGGTTTTCCACCGGGAGGAGATCCGCTGGTGATCGGCTCCTCTCTGCCGGGCCAGCAGCATTCGCCTTAAATTCTGCCACTGAAGGGCTGTTCACTCTTAGCTTTTTTGGCCCCGTAAACTGCGCGGCGCGTTCCGTTGCAGACGCTACTGCCCCAGCCAGGTAACGTCGCCGCAGAGGTAGGGATCTCGAGGACGGGCGGCGAACTGCCTGTATTGTTCCAGCTCCGTCTGCACCCGGGTGAAGGCGCCGTGCCCGGGAAGGAGCAGGGTTTCGCCGGGCAGGGTAAAGATCTTTTCAGTGATGGAGCGGATGAGCTGCTGCAAATCGGCCGGGGTGGCGGTTTTGCCCGGACCGCCCGGGAAAATGGTGTCGCCGCACATAAGGCAGCCCTTACCCTTAATTAGAAAACAGAGGCTGCCCGGGGTGTGGCCTGGGGTGTGCAGCACCGCCAGGGAAAGCCTGCCGCAGGCCACGCTGTCGCCGTCCCGAAGCAGCCGGTCCGGGCGCACCGGCAGGGCGTCTCCGTCGGCGCCGTGGGCGGCCACCGGAACCTGCAGCCTGTTTTTTAACTCCTCCAGGGCCAGGGTATGATCGGCATGGCCATGGGTTATTAATATGCAGCGGGGCCTCGTCCCCTCCAGCTGCCCGATGATCTCATCAGCTTCCCCCGGCGCATCCACGAGGATGCTGTCACCGCTTTCCCGGCAGACGAGGAGATAGGCGTTGGTGCCGAAGGGAGCGGTCTCCAGGCGGAGCAGGCGCATCGCCCCCTCTTCGATCACGGTTTGCACTGTGGCCATAGTGAACCCATCCTTTCCTGAAACGATTGATCTACCTGCGAGGATGCCGATTATGGGTTGGAGCAAATCCGCCAGGCTTAAGCTCCCGTTTTAATCACCTCTTTAGGGATTAAACGGAGCGGCTCCCGCAGGTTCAGCTGCCATATTCCGCGGTAATGCTTTCGAAAAGATCTTTGTCCCGGCTTGTGGCCCGGTAAAACACCGCGGGCTTGCCCAGCGGAGCTTCTACCACGTGCTGACCCGGTTTATATTTTTTCCCCGTAAACAGCCCGATCCAATCACCCTCCGGCAAGTAAACCCGGCGGCTGGTTGCTCCTTTCTCGATTACGGGGGCGACAAAGATGTCGTCGCCAAACAGGTAGCTGTATAAATCCCTGTGGGCGCTGTAGTCGCTGGCATTATAAAAATCGGGTCTGATCACGGGAATACCCTCGTTTGCTTCCGCCATGCAGCGCTTGATATAAGGCTTAAGCATCTTGTGGATATTTGACAGCCTGACCATATGCTGCGCCGCCACTGCACCGTCAAATTGAGCGTTGTTTTCAGGCCTGATCGATTCGTGGCTGCGCATCAGCGGGCTAAAAGTATTCATCTCGGCCCACCGGACAAACAGCTCCTCATCGCGGGCCAGCGAGGCGAAGCTGATAAAGCCGCCGATATCGCTGTGCACCGCCGTCAGGCCCGAAAAGCCCAAATTGAACGAGGCCGGCAAAACGCAGGGCATGCCGTAGTCTTTGCTGTAGTCGGTGTGCTGATCGCCGTTCCACATGATGGTTGTATATTGCTGCACGCCGTTGTAGCCTGACCGGGTGAAGAAGAAAATTTCCTCTGCCCGCTCATGTTCACTGATCGCTTCACGGTTGATTTTGGCCCAGAGCACAGGCCATTGATTGTGCAGAATTTTGGCGTCGCCCTTGTACAGCACGCTGTCAACGGGCAGGTATTCGCCAAAGTCTGCCATGTAGCCATCGATGCCCAGGTCAAGCATATTTCTCTTGATGATCGTTTCTTTCAAGTAGTGCACCATCTCCGGGTTGGTCAAATCCATCATGCCCGCGTCAAAAGTGGAAGATTTGATGTGATAGATGGCGCCTTTGCGGTCTTTAATCAAGTAGCCTTTATCTTTGCAATGGTTGTACATGGGGCCGTCCTTAACCAGGTAAGGATTGATGTAGGCCAGAAAGTGCACGCCGCGGGATTTTAAGTACGCGATCTTCTCTTTTAAGCTGCCGTAATTGACTTCATCCACTGTCCAGTTCCAATACACCTGCTTCCCTGCAGAGGTTATCTTCCTGCCCGACCAGTCCTGGCACCAGACCCCGCAAATACTTGCTCCCAGGTTCAGCATTTTTTCTGCTTTTTCAATGGCCCGGTTTATGCCCCCCTGAACGCCCAGGATCATGCCGTCATAAGCCCAGTCGGGGAGGTAGTGATTTATTTTTTGGTCCAGGGCCAGCTTCTGGCCTATTTCCTTGAAAGAGCTGCCGGTTGTGAATAGTATTTTGGAAGGACAATATTGATAGCGCAGGATGGTTTTATCGGCACGGGTAAAGTCCTGGATCCCGTAGCCATCTGTATCAATGCGCAGGGCGTAGCGCTTGCTGGATACAAAGGTGGACATGGGCGCATAGGTTGAAATTTCGCAGTGCTTCTTTTCCCTGTAGGGCCAAAATTTGAGCACGGTTTTTTGAGCAATGGGCCAGATCTTTATATGTTCAGAGACAAAGTTGATCACCTTTTCGCCCTTCAAATTGAGCTGGCGGAACTGTTCGCCGCCGCCAAAAATGGCTTCTTCTCCATCGGCGGCGAAGGCAAATTCAAAAGCGCAATCAGACTCGCTGAAAAACTTCAACTCCAGTCCCGCCGCGCCTTCCTGCGCCGTCATCGTCAACTCAATTTTTCCGCCGCTGAAAATTATCTCTAATAAATTTTTTGCGGCCTTATTGATCGAGTATTTTGACAGCGGTATCCGCCTGATCATCTTTTCCTTGACAGAGAAGATGCCGTGTGAACTATGATAATGCAGATTCATCTGCACGGCGGTGACAAAGGGCGCTTTCTCCGTATGACGAAACACAGTTTTATCGCCGTAAATAAGGGCAAGGTGATCCGTTGTTTGCAGTATCATTGCCAGCACCTCGTTTCGGCCTTTTTTCTACCCGCCAGCGACAGGGCGCGCTGCCGCTGGATGCCGCAAAGAATGAACAGCGCCTTGATCAGGTTTAAGGTTCTGCAGGCGAACCTTTAGCCCCGGTCCTTTATAAAACCTCAATATTTTTAAGCCTGGCAAACAGGCTGAACGCTTGCGCAAAATCACCGTAAGCCATGGAAAAATGATGGGCGATGCCGCTGTAAATCACCTTGTCCAAAACATCCTGCATGGTGTGTTCAAATTTGCACCTGGCATAAGTGCCGGTTAGCTGTTTTTCCATGGACACAGCGCTGCCCTTTTCCTGGAAGAGACGGTATTTGCCATTAATGCTGTCGAGCCTGGCCATATGAATGGGGCCCTCTTTCAGGACAAACCCGGCGGTGATGCCCTTGCCGCCTGCAAAATAGGTATCCAATGTCGGGGTGCAGGCGCCGTCGCGCAGACCGCACGGAGCAACGCCGCAGTGCCACATGAGTGCAAAATTTTCCTCAATATTTACCTGCGATAAGTCGGCCATAAACGGAGTTTTTGCTCCTGCGGCCTGATGGCAGAGCATGGTTATACCGCAGTCCAGGTCGCCCTCGCAGGCGAGCAGTAAATCTTCCTCCTGCAATAAGCTCATGGCAGCGCAAGGGGCGATGCCGAAATCCCTGGCAAATTCAGGCCAGCACCTGACGGCCAGAACCCTGACTCCCGTGTCCGCCATAAAGTTTTTCATCTTCGAGGCCAGGCGCGCGACCTGCTGCACCTGCGCTTCGGCCAGGCCGTCGGTATTGAAGATCTCCTTTATTTTTGCGGTGTAGTAGGCCGTCTGTTCGCTTTTTTCCTCGCAGGCAAAGAGGTCGGACAGCTCGTAGTGATCCACCAGGCAGCCGAACTTTTCATAAAGGGCCAGCTCGTTAACGGCCACATTGAAAAAGCCGTGGGCGCGGTACCCGAGCAGTCCCAGGCGTGACTGCTTTAAGGCGGCAATCATTCTCACTGCGTCCACCCAGTTTTCGTCGATGGTGTGGGCCACCTGGTAGGTGAAGTCAGTGTACCCGCCCTTGGTCAGGTTGGATGCATTCAGATTTACGCCGCAAAGAGAGTTAAGCCTGATTTTTCCGCCATCATATGGCAGCTCGGGCAAGGCCCAGAGCAGCAGGGGCTGATCGCAGATCTTTTTGATTTCAAGGACCAAATGCCCTAAATGGAAAGTGCCGCTGATTACAGCAATGGCGTCCACCAGGCTGGAGGCAAAATACCGGCCCGCCTGCGCCGCTTCGTGCGGCTCCATAATTGTCTCTTTGAAGGCAAACAGTTCAACATTTTCCAGCTGCTTTAAATCGTCAATAATGCTGCGGTAAATGTCGCCCGCCGCGTTATAGTCAAAAGTATTGCGCACAAGGCAGACAACACCTAACTTTATTTTTTGCTTCATGTTTGCACCTCGAACAGCTTTTTCAAAATAATGATGAGTTGTGCCGGCCAAGGCCTCAACCCGGGCCGGCTAAGAACCATATATTTCATCTTCAATTTCCGCAACTTTCCTGGCGGCGTTCGACAACCAGGTCTTCCTCCACTCCTCTAGGTCCTGCAGCCAGCCGGTATCGAGAAATGCCCTAACCATTTCCAGGGCCAGTTCCGGAGCAACAATCCACCCGCCCAGGCATAGTATTTGCGCCCCGTTGACTGCCCTGGCCATTTTTGCAGCATAAATGCTTTCGCAGGCTACGGCCTGAATACCCTTATATTTATTGGCCACAATGCTCATCCCCGCGCCTGTGCCGCAAATTAAAATCGCCCGATCGTAGGTGCCGTTTTGGACAAGGGACGCAATGGCGCTGGCCACCTGGTAATATGGCTTGATCTCGTTTAGATTTGTTGTGCCCAGGTCTGCAAAATCATAATGATGCTCCTTCAAAAAGGCTTTGATCGCTTCCTTTAAACTGAAGCCGGATTTATCCGAACCGATGGCAATTTTCATTTTTCCATCTCCCGTTTCTTGATCACTGGTGCAACAATTTGAGAACCCAGGCCGCGAGCCTGCCGGGGCTTCAGCTTCCCGGCCCCGTATTCCTAGAGTTTCAGGCCCACCTCAAAGCCTTCCCTGATTGCTTCAGTAAGCTTGCGCGGCTTGACGGCATCGCCGACCAGGTGCAGCTCCGCCACGCGTCCTTGCAGCTGTTCGGCCAGTTCATTGACGGGGCGTGCGCCCACCGCCAGGACAACGGTGTCCGCGGGGATCAGGGTTTCCGCGCCGTCTTTTTCCACGACCACGCCTTCCGCGGTGACCGCTTTGACGGTGGCCTCGTCCATCACCTTGATGCCCAGGCGGCGCACATTTTGCATGACCACCCAGCGGGTGCTGATGCCGATGTCGCGGCCCACGCCTTTGAACTGCTCCACAATGGTAACCTCGCGGGTGCCGCGATTGAGCAGGCGGCGCAGCGTTTCCAGCTCTTCGGCTTCATTTTCCACCAGGAATTTAAGGGTTTCGGCAGAGATGGTGCCCTTTGCGGCTATGGCAACGGCGGTTTCGCAGCCCACGGCGCCGCCGCCGACTACCACCACCCGCCGGCCGGGATTAACGGAGCCGTCCAGCACTTCCAGGGCGGTGGCCACTTTATCCGGAGCGGCAACCGGGAAGGGGGCCGGTGCAGGCCGGGCTCCGGTGGCCAGGACCACGGCATCGGCGTTGAAGGCAGCTATCTCAGCGGCGGTGGCCTCCCGCTGCAGCTCCATCTCTACACCGAGCCGGTTCAGCTCATGCTCGTAGTAGTCGAGCAGGGTGGTGAACTCGCCCTTGCCGGCGGGGCGGGCGGCGTAAGGCAGCTGCCCGCCGAGGCGGGGCTCCTTTTCCCAGATGGTGACGCGGTGGCCGCGCTCCGCCGCCAGGCGGGCCGCTTCCAGCCCGGCCGGCCCCCCGCCCACCACCAGGACGCGGCGGGGGACCCGGGTCGCTTCAATTTTAATTTCATGTTCCCGCCCGGCCAGGGGATTGATGGCGCAGAAAACATCCTGCAGGGTGAAGACGGAATCCATGCAGCCCTGGTTGCAGGCGATGCAGCGGCGGATGGACTGAAAGCGGCCCTTTTTGGTTTTTTCAGGCAGCTCGGGATCGGCAATGAGCGGCCGGCCCATATTGACCAGGTCTGCCAGGCCATCTTTTAAGATTTGCTCCGCCACTAAAGGGTCGTTGATGCGATTGCTGGCTATAACCGGCACCTGCACAGCCTCTTTGATCCCCCGGGCCAGGTAGGCGAAGCCGCCGCGGGGCAGATCGCCGGTAATCTGGGGCACCCTCGTTTCATGCCAGCCGCCGGTTACATTAAAGCAGTCAGCCCCGGCCTTTTCCAGCTCCACGGCGAAGAGGGCCGCTTCCTTGTTGGTATTGCTGCCGGGGATGAAATCGTGTCCTGACAGCCTTACCACTATGGGGTATCCTGGTCCCACCGCGGCGCGGACCCGTTCCACAACTTCCACGCCAAAGCGGCAGCGGTTTTCCAGGGAGCCGCCGTATCGGTCCTGACGCAGGTTGGTCACCGGGGAGAAAAACTGGCAAATCAGGTAGCCGGCGCTGGCGATAATCTCCACCGCGTCGAAACCGGCCTCTTTGGCCCGCAGGGCGGCGGCAGCGAAGCTGTCGATGACCATTTCGATTTCTTCCAGGGTCATCTCCCGCGGGGTTTCCCGGGTAAAGCGGGAAGGCACAGCCGAAGGGGCCAGGGCCTGCTGCCCGCTGAAGATGGAATGGGTATAGCGGCCGGCCTGGTAGAGCTGGGCTGCCACCCGGGCGCCGGCCCTTTTAACCGCTCCGGCAAGGGCGGCCAGTCCCTCGATAAAGCGATCATCATAGATTCCGATCATCATCGGGCCGCCCCCGATGCGATCGATGGCGCACCCGCCAACGGTGATTAAAGCTGCGCCTCCTTCAGCCCTGGTTTGATAATACTTTATCAGGCGATCATTGACCATTCCATCCGGGGTGAAGCAGTGGTGAATGGCGGGCATGCAGATGCGGTTCTTTAACTCCATGGTCCCGATTTTAACCGGCTCAAAAAGCAGCATATTTTCTCTCCCTCCACAAATAATAACAGGGCATAGCAGACCCTGTAACTGGATCATAAATCCATGTGTTAATATTCGCCATATTTTTATAATTGCCTGCAAGTGGAAGAAATTCGCCGGTTCACGGCATGCCGCGCTATTCCTGGTTCTGAAGGTAATTAATGACAGACGGGCAGGAATTACGGTCAGGGAGGTTGAAATAAAGCGTTACTGGAAAAAGACGGAGGAAAAATATGGCGGAAGCCCAGGCCAGAGATATCATCCTGTGCGATCTAGATGCCTTTTATGCTTCGGTGGAGCAGCGGGACCACCCGGAATACCGCGGCCGCCCGGTCATAGTGGGAGGCAGCGCCTCTTCCCGCGGGGTTGTTTCCACGTGCTCGTATGAAGCGCGCCGTTTTGGGGTCCGTTCGGCCATGCCCATGGCCCAGGCGGTTAAACTTTGTCCGGACGCCGTTTTTTTACCGGTCAATATGAGGCGTTACCGCGCTGTGTCCGAACAGGTCATGGCCCTGTTCGAAAGATTCACCCCCGATATTGAAGCGGTATCCATCGACGAGGCTTACCTGGCGGTGCCTCGCCATGCGGGCCTTGAAACGGCGGCCAAGATTCGCCGGGCGGTGCGCGACGAGCTTGAGCTGCCGCTAAGTGCCGGTGTTTCCACGAATAAACTCCTGGCCAAGATCGCCTGTGAAATGGCTAAGCCCGATGGCTTAAACAGCCTCTGGCCGGAAGAGGTGCCTCAAAAACTGTGGCCGCTGCCGCTGAAAGTGCTGCCGGGGATAGGCCCGGTCTCCGCAGAAAAGCTGCGCCGGGTCGGCATTAAAACGGTGGGAGAGCTGGCCGCAGCCCCTGAATCTGTACTGGTGCTGCAGCTGGGGCAGGCGGCGGCGGCAGACTGCCGGCAGTATGCCCGGGGGATGGATCCGCGGCCCCTGGAGCCGGTGCGCCGGGCCAAGTCATTTTCCGAGGAGCAAACCTTTGCCGCCGATCTAACCAGCCCGGAAGCGCTCAAGGCGGTGCTGATGGAGCAGGCAGAGCAGCTGGGCTACCGCCTGCGCGCCGCCGGGGTGCGCGCCCGCACGGTGGGCCTGAA
>JAKOVL010000083.1 GCA_029782095.1 Bacillota bacterium
CCTGGAGCTTTATTATATCATATTTTTGTTTTTAAATTGTCGAGGAAAGGCGGCGGTCAACAATGACGATTCAATGCGCAATGGGGATCGAGAACCGTGGCAAGATTGACGCACTCGAAGCCTGGCAGAAAAGGCAGAACGGGGACCTGCAGGAACTAAAAAAAGATATTAAGGAGATCAAAGAATCAATCAGCACAATCAAAGTGGAGCTGGTCCGCGGCCGGCCGAGCTGGGGGATGACCGCGCTGATGACGGCGCTGTTCAGCATTTGTACCGGGCTGATCGTATTCCTGGCGACGAGGGGCGGGTAGGAAAATAGCAGGGTTTTATTTCTCCGGAATGACGGTTACTGGTTCACTGCCGCCAGAGGGCGGTAAATTTATTTAAGGAGAGGAATTTTTTATGACTGAATTACTGATTGTGTTTATCCTGGCGTTCGTGGTGGAGGCGGTCTGGCAGGCTCTAAAACCGCTGTGGCCCGCGAAGTTGAAAGAGTTGGAGATTAGCCGGGGCGTTCCAGTTGACGCTATCGGGTGCCTGGTGATCGCGCTGCTCTTGTGCTTTGGGACTGGCACCGATCTGCTGGCCCTGATCGGCGTGCCGCTTGCGATTCCCTATGCCGGCATAATTTTAACCGCCCTTCTAATTTATCGCGGCAGCAACTTTCTGCACGATGTGTTGGCCGGCATAAATGATATTCGTGCCAATAACAAGCCAGTTACGTGGACCGAGGCTGAAATCGGCAAAGATGATAATGAGGTGAAGTAAAAATGGCCGTTCAAATTATCCAGGATTTCATCCCGTCCGGCCGCCGCAACCGGCCCGGCTACAAGCTGACCCCGAAATATATCACTATTCACGATACGGCCAACACCCAGGCCGGGGCCGATGCAAAGGCCCATGCGCGCTACCTGAAAGGCAGCACTGCAGCAGCCATCCCGGCCAGCTGGCATTTTACCGTAGATGACAAGGTGATATATCAGCATCTACCGCTGGACGAAAATGGCTGGCATGCCGGGGACGGCACCAATGGCACCGGGAACCGTCAGAGCATCGGGATAGAGATTTGCGAAAACCGGGACGGCAACCGGGCGCAGGCGGAGAAAAATGCAGCGTGGCTGGTGGCGAAGCTGCTGCGTGAATTTAACCTCGGCCTGGACCGGGTGAAGCAACACTATGACTGGTCCGGCAAAAACTGCCCCCGGGTGCTGCGGGGCAGGCCGGGCGGCTGGCAAGGCTTCCTGGCGGCGGTGGAGGCGCACCTGAAGCCGGCAACGCTACCTAAAATCGATCGCACGATCGGCATCCATGTGGACGGCAAGACAACCGCCGAAACCGGCTACCTGATCAACAACTCCACCTACGTCCGGGCAGCATACCTGATCGGGCTTATTGGCGGCAAGGTGACCGGCCACGGAGATTACATCGACATAGTTCTACCCGCCAAGCCCGGCCAAGCCGAACTGGAGGAGCTG
Source organism: Bacillota bacterium (assembly GCA_029782095.1). Taxonomy (GTDB): domain Bacteria; phylum Bacillota; class Dethiobacteria; order DTU022; family DTU022; genus JAKPEE01. Next base: position 1,476 of record JAKOVL010000083.1, read on the forward strand.
CGGAAGAAGTTGAAGACAGCCGAAAGCGACATCGCTGCGCTCCAGGCCGCCCTGAACCAGGAAAGTCAGAGGAAAGAAAATGCTAAAAGACTGCTCAAAGAAGCCGAACGCGCCCTGGGTTGACGTGCCGGGAAGATTGAGACGTTTACTTATGCCCCTCGAAAGAGGGGCTTTATTTTTTGCC